>NZ_JAOCEA010000020.1:0-98151 GCF_029841165.1 Pseudomonas sp. GD03842
TGGACGAGGTGCATGAGGATTTTTCGGGCGTTTATCGTGAAGTTCTCATTGGTCAAGAATATATAATGCTGGAGGAGCTGAAGCATTTTTGGTTGAAGGATACACGTGAGACGGGTTACTTTGGTGTGATTTTTTCTCCAGCGTATTCGCATACAGGTCTTTCCATATATGGCCCGCAAGGCGGAGAAGTTAAATTTTGTACTGGCTGGAAGAGAGTCGAGATGCGATTCATCATGAGCTCGACTAGTCCTGTACTTCCAATCGATTCTGGGATAGTTACTTTTTATGATCTGGACAGGCGTATATTAGGGACCCGTCAGACGGGAATACTTGGCATTGGTGAGGAGGAGTCGTTGGAATATATGGCCCCAGAAGGCAGTGTTATTGGCTACGCCATTTTGGGTTGTGGAGGATCAGGTGAAAGTCAGGTGGCTGTCAACGATATGAGGATGTCTAGATAGACTTTCGACAGGTGCAAAGCTGTTAATGATTGGGCGTTAGCGCGGCCTAAGTCGTTCGGCAAAAAAACTGGTGCGCCGCGTGAAACCTAGCCGAGGCTTCAGGGATCAACCGGCAGAGCGCTGCCACCAGTAAGTTGTACATGATGCTGTCCGCCTGGCTGCCCGTTACCCAAGGTGGAACCGGACCAAGAACAAGCACAAGGCCACCGATCACTGTCCGAACTTCAGGGACGCGAACACCGGCCTGATCGTGCCGGACGACGTCAAAGCGAGCTCCGTGGCCGATCTGAAGACCGATGCTTCCTTCAGTAAGAAAATCGTCGGCATCGACCCCGGTTCCGGCGTGATGATCAAGGCCGTTCAGGCCATCAAGGTTTACGGCCTGGACGGCTACAAACTCCAGGCGAGTTCCGGCGCCGGCATGATTGTGGGGGGCTGGCTGACTTTGCTGTAGGAGCGCGCTTGCCCGCGATTGCGGTCTGTCCCCATACATAGTCGCTGACTGACACCACGCCACCGCGGGCAAGCGCGCTCCAACGGGAATGTGTGCTCAGTGACGGTTACGCCAAACATGCCTCTACTTTTTTCTCACCCTTGAAACACCTCACCTCGATTGCATCAACTAATGTCGATCTAATACTAAGGTCGTCTGGAGTGCGTCCCAGAGCCGACTACAGTGATGACGTGACATCCATCTGTGCTGCGAGGACAAAAACAATGAACGACAGCATCTACGTCTCGATTCAGAACAGCCCCCGTTTCAAGGAGCTGGTCTCGAAGAGGGAACGATTCGCCTGGATTCTCTCGGCGATCATGCTTGGGCTCTATGCCGCTTTCATCCTATTGATTGCGTATGGACCGCAAATTCTTGGCTCCAAACTCAGTGCCACTTCATCCATTACCTGGGGAATGCCAATCGGGGTCGGTCTGATTCTTTCTGCGTTCGTGTTGACCGCCATCTACGTGCGCCGTGCAAACGGCGAATTCGATGAGCTGAACAATGCGATCCTGAAGGAGGCACAACAATGATCCGGCGCCTGTTTGCAGCTTTAGGCCTGGCGGCCTTTGCACCGACGCTCTGGGCCGCGGATGCCTTGACCGGGGCCGTGCAGAAACAACCGCTCAACGTTGCCGCGATCGTCATGTTCGTGATCTTCGTCGGTGCCACGCTCTGCGTCACTTACTGGGCGGCCAAGAAAAACAAATCGGCAGCGGACTACTACGCTGCAGGTGGCAAGATCACCGGTTTCCAGAACGGTCTGGCCATCGCCGGTGACTACATGTCGGCAGCGTCCTTCCTGGGTATCTCGGCCCTGGTATACGCCTCCGGCTACGACGGTCTGATCTATTCGATCGGCTTCCTGGTCGGTTGGCCGATCATCCTGTTTCTGATCGCTGAACGTCTGCGCAACCTGGGCAAGTACACCTTCGCTGACGTGGCCTCCTACCGCCTGAAGCAGAAGGAGATCCGCACCTTGTCGGCGTGCGGCTCGCTGGTGGTCGTGGCCTTCTACCTGATCGCGCAGATGGTGGGCGCGGGCAAGCTGATCCAGCTGTTGTTCGGTCTGGATTACAACGTTGCCGTGGTATTGGTCGGCATTCTGATGGCCCTGTACGTGCTGTTCGGCGGCATGCTGGCCACCACGTGGGTGCAGATCATCAAGGCCGTGCTGCTGCTGTCCGGTGCCTCGTTCATGGCGCTGATGGTCATGAAGCATGTCAACTTCGACTTCAACATGCTGTTCTCGGAAGCCGTGAAGGTTCACCCCAAAGGTGAAGCGATCATGAGCCCTGGCGGCCTGGTGAAGGACCCGATCTCCGCGTTCTCGCTGGGGCTGGCGCTGATGTTCGGTACCGCAGGTCTGCCGCACATCCTCATGCGCTTCTTCACTGTGAGCGACGCCAAGGAAGCCCGTAAGTCCGTGCTGTATGCGACCGGCTTCATCGGCTACTTCTACATCCTGACGTTCATCATCGGTTTTGGCGCGATCTTGCTGGTCAGCACCAACCCGACGTTCAAGGACGCAGCAGGCGCGTTGATCGGCGGCAACAACATGGCGGCGGTGCACCTGGCCGATGCGGTGGGTGGCTCGCTGTTCCTGGGCTTCATCTCGGCGGTGGCTTTCGCCACGATCCTGGCGGTGGTTGCCGGTCTGACCCTGGCCGGTGCCTCGGCCGTGTCTCACGACCTGTACGCCAGCGTGATCAAGGCGGGCAAGGCCAACGAGAAAGACGAGATCCGCGTGTCGAAGATCACCACCATCGCCCTAGCGATCGTCGCCATCGTGCTGGGCATCGCCTTCGAAAGCCAAAACATCGCGTTCATGGTCGGGCTGGCATTCTCCATTGCGGCGAGCTGCAACTTCCCCGTGCTGTTGCTCTCGATGTACTGGAAAAACCTGACCACTCGTGGCGCCATGATCGGCGGCTGGATGGGGCTGCTCAGCGCGGTGATTCTGATGATTCTCGGGCCAACCATCTGGGTGCAGATCCTGCACCACGAGAAGGCGATCTTCCCGTACGAGTACCCGGCGTTCTTCTCGATCATTATCGCGTTCATCGGCATCTGGTTCTTCTCGGTGACCGATAAGTCCAAGGCTGCCGAGGGTGAGCGTCAACTGTTCTATCCGCAGTTCGTGCGTTCGCAGACGGGCCTGGGTGCCAGCGGCGCAGTTTCGCATTGATCGGCGGCAGCGCTTCGTAGTCACCTCAAACGCCTCGATTTCGGTCGAGGCGTTTTCGTTTTCCCCGCCCGATGAGACAGGCGATCGCCTTGTTGTATGGCGTCATTCAATAACGGCAAACGCGACTTTTTATAACCGATCGTTCTAAAACTCTCACCCAGCCCACCGGTCAGTCTTTGGGTAGCCGGACTTCCCCGGCCACATCCCCAACGGAAAACCGGTAAGGACTTATGTGCGGATTAGCTGGAGAGTTACGTTTCGACAACCAACCTGCGGACCTCGCCGCAGTAGAACGCATCACCCACCATCTGGCCCCTCGCGGCCCGGATGCCTGGGGGTTTCACAGCCAGGGGCCGATTGCCCTTGGCCATCGCCGCCTGAAGATCATGGACCTGTCCGACGGCTCGGCGCAGCCGATGATCGACAGTCATCTGGGCCTGTCGCTGGCCTTCAACGGCGCTGTTTATAACTTTCCGGAATTGCGCGCCGAGCTGGAAAACCTCGGCTATCAATTCCACTCCGGCGGCGACACCGAGGTGTTGCTCAAGGGCTATCACGCCTGGGGCGCGGACCTGCTGCCCAAGCTCAACGGTATGTTCGCCTTCGCTATTTGGGAGCGCGACAAGCGCAGCCTGTTCATCGCTCGGGACCGCCTGGGGGTCAAGCCGCTTTACCTCTCCCGCACCGATAAACGCCTGCGGTTCGCCTCGGCTTTGCCTGCATTGCTCAAAGGCGGTGACATCAGCCCGATGCTCGATCCGGTGGCGCTGAACCATTACCTGAACTTTCACGCTGTGGTGCCCGCACCGCGCACCTTGCTGGCCGGGGTCGAAAAAATTCCTCCGGCAACCTGGATGCGCGTGAGCGCCGACGGCGAGGTCGAGCAGAAGGTCTGGTGGACGCTGCCTTATGGACCACACGCCGACGAGCAGCACCTGACCCTGGAAGACTGGCGCGACCGCGTGCTCGACAGCACCCGTGAAGCTGTTGCTATCCGCCAGCGGGCTGCGGTGGATGTGGGCGTATTGCTCTCGGGCGGTGTCGATTCGAGCATGTTGGTCGGTCTGCTGCGGGAGGTCGGGGTCAAGGACCTGTCCACTTTCTCCATTGGCTTTCAGGATGCTGGCGGCGAGCGCGGCGACGAGTTCCAGTATTCCGACCTGATCGCCAAGCACTACGGCACCCGCCATCACCAGCTACGCATCAAGGAAAGCGAAATCATCGAGCAGTTGCCCGCTGCGTTTCGAGCCATGAGCGAGCCGATGGTCAGCCACGACTGCATCGCGTTTTATCTGCTGTCCCGCGAGGTGGCCAAGCACTGCAAGGTCGTGCAGAGCGGCCAGGGTGCCGACGAGCTGTTCGCGGGCTATCACTGGTATCCGCAGGTGGATGGCGCCAGCGATCCTTTCACGGCGTATCGCGACGCATTCTTCGATCGCAGCTATGACGAGTACGCGCAGACCGTGGCGCCCAAGTGGCTGACGGCCAATGACGCTGCAGGTGACTTTGTCCGCGAGCACTTCGCGATGCCGGGCGCGGAAGCCGGGGTCGACAAGGCGTTGCGTCTGGACAGCACGGTGATGCTGGTCGACGACCCGGTCAAACGCGTGGACAACATGACCATGGCCTGGGGCCTCGAAGCGCGCACGCCGTTTCTCGACTACCGCCTGGTCGAACTGTCGGCGCGGATCCCGGCGCGCTTCAAGCTCCCCGACGGTGGCAAGCAGGTGCTCAAGGAAGCGGCTCGTCTGGTGATTCCTTCCGAAGTCATCGACCGCAAGAAAGGCTATTTCCCTGTGCCGGGTCTCAAGCACCTGGAGGGTGACACCTTGAAATGGGTGCGCGAGCTGCTGGTGGACCCCAGCCAGGATCGCGGCCTGTTCAACCCGTCGATGCTCGACAAACTCCTGACCAACCCCGACGGTCAACTCACCCCGCTGCGCGGCTCGAAGCTGTGGCAGCTCGCGGCCTTGAACCTGTGGCTCAGCGAACAAGGACTGTGACCGATGAAAGCCAATGCTTCGATTTACAACCAGCGCCTATTGCGTGGACAGGCGCCGTCCTATGAGCGGTTGCAGGCGCGTTTTGCCGAAGACGGCAGCACGCCGGACGACGCCCCATTGGCGCTTCACTGCGGCTGGGGACGCTTGCTGATCGGGCACACCTATCCGGATCCCGCCGCGCTGGCTGAAGAGCTGCTGAATGAAAAGCCCGGCGAGCGGGACATCGCACTGTACGTCGCAGCGCCTCAGCAAGTGCTGGCGCAGGCGCCGCAGCAGTTGTTTCTCGATCCGTCAGACACGCTTCGCCTGTGGTTCAGCGACTATCGTCCGGCACAGCGGGTATTTCGTGGGTTTCGCATCCGCCGCGCGCAAAACCAAAGCGATTGGGAGGCGATCAATAACCTCTATATCGCCCGGGGCATGCTGCCCATCGATCCGCAGCTGTTGACGCCGCGCCATCAGGGCGGCCCGGTGTACTGGATCGCCGAAGACGAAAGCAGCAATGGGGTGATCGGCAGCGTCATGGGCCTCAACCATCACAAAGCCTTCAATGACCCGGAAAACGGCAGCAGCCTGTGGTGCCTTGCAGTGGACCCGCAGTGCACACGCCCAGGGGTTGGGGAGGCGCTGGTGCGCCACCTTATCGAGCATTTCCAAAGCCGTGGCCTGGGTTACCTCGACCTCTCTGTGCTGCATGACAATCAGCAGGCGAAGAACCTCTACGCCAAGCTGGGCTTCCGCAACCTGCCCACGTTTGCCATCAAGCGCAAAAACGGCATCAACGAAAAACTGTTTCTGGGGCCGGGACCGCAGGCGGATTTCAATCCTTACGCGCGAATCATCGTCGAAGAAGCTCACCGTCGCGGCATTGAAGTCCAGGTCGACGACGCCGAAGCGGGGCTATTCACCTTGATTCACGGCGGCCGTCGCATTCGCTGCCGCGAGTCTTTGAGCGACCTGACCTCCGCGGTCAGCATGACGCTGTGCCAGGACAAGCGCCTGACCCACAAGGCCTTGACCGCTGCAGGCTTGCGGCTGCCGGTGCAGCAGTTGGCCGGCAACGGCGACGACAACCTCGCGTTTCTCGACGAGCACGAACGCGTCGTGGTCAAACCCGTGGATGGCGAGCAGGGCCAGGGTGTGGCGGTCGACCTGCGCACCATCGAGGATGTGCAGGCGGCGGTCGAGCGGGCGCGCCAGTTCGATTCGCGGGTCCTTTTGGAGAGTTTCCACCAAGGGCTGGACCTGCGCATCGTGGTCATCGGCTTCGAAGTGGTGGCAGCGGCCATTCGCCGTCCGGCGGAAATCCGCGGCGATGGGCGCCACACCGTGGGCCAGTTGATCGAAGCCCAGAGCCGTCGGCGGGCCGCTGCCACCGATGGCGAAAGCAAGATTCCCATGGATGAAGAGACCCGCCGCACCGTTGAGGACGCGGGCTTCACCTTCGACAGCGTACTGCCCTCGGGGCAAAGCCTAGCCGTTCGCCGTACGGCCAATCTGCACACGGGGGGCTGCCTCGAAGACGTCACTGCTGTGTTGCACCCAGTGCTTAAGGACGCTGCGATCCGTGCCGCCCGTGCCCTCGATATTCCGGTGGTCGGCCTGGACCTGATGGTTCCGGCCGCCGACCAGCCGGAGTACGTGTTCATCGAAGCCAACGAGCGCTGCGGCCTGGCCAACCACGAGCCGCAACCGACGGCAGAGCGTTTCGTCGATCTGCTGTTTCCCCATAGCCTGCCCGTCCACGGGTAAACGCAGCTCCACCGTTCAAGCCTTGCGGGGCGAGTCCAGGCAAACCTGATTCGCCTTGGATTCGTTCCCCGCGTGACGCTTGAGGCCTATAGCTGCTTTGACAGGAGCCTTCCATGACCACTGCAAACATCCCTGAACCGGATCTGAATTACCTGCAGAAAGTCCTGCTGGAGATGCTCGCGATTCCGAGCCCCACGGGCTTCACCGACACCATCGTGCGCTACGTTGCCGAGCGCCTGGAAGAATTGGGCATTCCCTTCGAGCTCACCCGGCGCGGCACGATTCGGGCCACGCTGAAAGGCAAACAGAACAGCCCCGACCGCGCGGTCTCCGCTCACCTGGACACCATCGGTGCCAGCGTGCGTGAAGTGAAAGACAACGGGCGTCTGGGCCTGACGGCAGTGGGCTGCTGGTCCAGCCGCTTCGCTGAGGGCAGCCGGGTCAGCGTGTTCACCGACAGCGGGGTGATTCGTGGCAGCGTGCTGCCCTTGATGGCCTCAGGGCACGCCTTCAATACGGCGGTGGATACCCTGCCCATCAGCTGGGATCACATTGAATTACGCCTCGACGCTTACTGCACCACGCGAGCGGACTGCGAGTCGCTGGGGGTCAACATCGGTGACTTCGTGGCTTTCGATCCCCTGCCGGAATT
Organism: Pseudomonas sp. GD03842; assembly: GCF_029841165.1. NCBI lineage: Bacteria > Pseudomonadati > Pseudomonadota > Gammaproteobacteria > Pseudomonadales > Pseudomonadaceae > Pseudomonas > Pseudomonas sp. GD03842. Next base: position 7,553 of record NZ_JAOCEA010000020.1, read on the forward strand.
CACCGAGAGCGGGCACATCAGCGCCCGCCATCTGGACGACAAGGCGGGCGTTGCGGCGCTGCTGGCGGCCCTCAAGGCCATCGTCGACAGCGGCACCGAACCCCTGATCGATTGCCACCCGCTGTTCACCATTACCGAGGAAATCGGCAGCGGCGCCGCGGGCAGCCTGCCTTGGGACGTCAGCGAATTCGTCGGCATCGACATCGCGCCGGTCGCCCCAGGGCAACATTCCAGCGAACATGCCGTCAGCGTGGCGATGCAGGACTCCGGCGGCCCCTACGATTACCATCTGTCTCGGCACCTCCTGCGCCTTGGGCAGGAGCAGGATCTGCCCGTGCGCCGCGATCTGTTTCGCTACTACTACAGTGATGCCCATTCGGCGATCACTGCTGGCTACGATACTCGCACCGCGTTGCTCGCCTTCGGTTGCGACGCCACCCATGGCTACGAGCGTACGCACATCGACAGCTTGAAGGCGCTGAGCCGACTGCTCGCCAGCTACATGCTCAGTCCTCCGGTGTTTGCCAGCGACGCCAAACCGGCCAATGCCTCGCTGGACAACTTCAGCCACCAGCTGGAACACGATGCGCAGATGGAGACGGATACGCGGGTCCCGGCGGTGGATACCTTGGTGGGGCAACGGTAGGTTGCTGGGCTTCAGCCTTGGCGACCCTGACTGGGAGGGCCGCCTGGGCGGGAATCGTTCAATGACCAAAGTGGGAAAAGTTGGCTTTGGATGTGGCTCCTCTCTTCACACCACGCTAGCATCCCACTTCTGCCCATAGGACGACCGCTCCCACCATGCTGATTCCCCACGACCAACTCGAAGCTGACACGCTGACTCGCCTGATCGAGGACTTCGTGACGCGCGATGGCACTGATAACGGCGACGAAACGCCGCTAGAAACCCGCGTCTTGCGAGTCCGGCACGCGTTGAGCAAGGGGCAGGCGGTGATTTTTTTCGATCTGGACAGCCAGCAGTGTCAGCTCATGCTCAAGCACGACGTGCCCAAAGAGTATTTCGACGACTGACCAGGGCCCGTTGGGCAAGAGGGCGCATCAAATGCCCGTCGACTCTTGCGCCCGCTGGCGCAGATACGCCTTGATGCGCCGGTACACTTCGCTGCGATGGACCTTCACAGAGAGGGGCGCGGTGATCCCCAGGCGCACCTGGTTGCCGGTGATGCCCAGAATCCGCACGGTGATGTCATCGCCAATGGAAAACGACTCGCCTATTTCCCTTGTCAATACCAGCATCTTTCCTACTCCCTGGGTGGTAACCGAGAGCGAAGGGTGCCGGTCGGCGGCGCGCGCATCAATGCGCTGGCACAAATTCAGTCGTGTCCTTCATTCGCTGACGAACGTTGCTGACAGACGATTCGTACAACGCTATTCGAGGCACCAAGAATGGCTGGGGTCTCAGTGACCTGACCACTTTGGGCCCAGGAGAATGACGGTTGCGCCGATCACGCAGAGGGCCACGCCGAGCCAATCCGTGGTCAGGGGGCGAGCCCGTTCGATGACCCCGAGCCAGGCAATGGAGGCGACCACGTAGATGCCGCCATAAGCCGCATAGGCGCGCCCCGCATACGCCGCTTCGATGCGCGTCAGCAGCAGCGCGAACAGCGTCAGGCTGACAAGGGCCGGGGCCATCCAGAGCAGGCTTTTGCCTTGCCGCACCACCATCCAGAAGCCGTAGCAGCCGGCGATTTCGAACAGGGCCGCGAGGAAAAACCAGAGATAATTGAGCACGTACGTTCTCTTCAAGGGCAGGCAGACGTTTGCGGGCCACCCTATCAGAAACTTCCCCGTCAGTGGCCGGATCGGGCCTTGGCGCGCATCTTTTCCGCCATGCTCGCCATTTCGTCATAGAGGGCTTGGGGGTTGTGCTGTTTGAGTTGCCACGCCAGGCGACCCTGCTCATGGGGCAGGATCATGAATTCACCGGCAGCGACGCGCTCGAAAATGTACCCCGCTATATCGCTGGCGGTAATCGGCGAGCTTTCCAGCAATTTGCCCACTTGGGCCTTCATCGTCGGCGTGGGGCCGCGGAAGGAATCCAGCAGGTTGGTCTGGAAAAACGACGGGCACACCACATGCACACCGATTTCCTGCTGGCGCAGTTCCACCAGCAGGCTTTCCGACAATGCGACCACGCCCGCCTTGGCGACGTTGTAGTTGCTCATGGCAGGGCCCTGCATCAACGCGGCCATGGAGGCGATGTTGATGATCTTGCCCTTGCTTTGCTCCAGCAGTGGCAAAAATGCCTTGCACCCTTTGACCACCCCCATCAGGTTGATCGCGATCTGCCAATCCCAGTCTTCCAGCGACAGTTCGCCAAAGAAGCCCCCTGACGCCACGCCTGCATTGTTGACGATGATGTCGATGCCACCGAGTTTGCTCTCACAAGCCTGTGCGAACGCTGTCAATTGGCTGTAGTCACGCACATCGCATCGCTGAATGAAGCCGTCTGCGCCGGCTTCGCGCACCAGGCGCAAGGTTTCCTGGAGGCCGCTGTCATTGACATCGGAAAGCGCCAGCCGCCAACCTTCGCGCGCCCAACGCAACGCGATTTCTCGCCCCAGACCGGAACCTGCGCCAGTGATCATGATGCGATTTTGCATAGCCGTTGCCTTGTCGATTGCGATGAAGTGCACTCAGTGTAATCAGGGCGGTCAGCCGACAAGGCCTTCATCAGCTCGCTGAATATGCGAGGCAAACCGCTGCATCAGGCGGAAGTTCCCGCGCGGCGAGAATTTAAAGTCCGAACCTTTTGATTCGCTCGACAGTCCGATTTTTCAAGCGGCACGGTACGTGAACCCAAGGGCAGGCGACCGCGCTTCTAGCCATAAAATCAATAGTCAAGAAGGAACTCGTCATGGGCATCGGCACAATTCTGATCATCATCCTGATCCTGCTGTTGATCGGCGGCTTGCCCGTCTTCCCGCACTCCCGTAGCTGGGGTTACGGGCCATCGGGCATCATCGGTACGATCCTGGTCATTCTGTTGATTCTGGTCTTGCTCGGCAGGATATGACCGTTCGCTGTCACCCGAAAAACCGCGCCTGGCGCGGTTTTTCTTTTTTCATCCCCAAACGCCTACGCCCTCTGCCTAATACCCCGTCATTTCCAGATACCCTTCGCCCTGCTGGCTACCACTGACTTTCACCGGGCCTTCCCAATAGGGAATTTGCAGGTTCATCCAGGCGTAGGGGTTCAAGGCCTCGACCGACACGTCCACGCCTTTGCGGGGAATTCTGACGGACCACTGGGTCGGCATGTCGCGGCCTTCCACTTGCGTCGTGTCTTGTGCAACCAGTTCGATATCGTGAGCGGCGAGCGGCTCGGTGCTGCCGTCGGCGTTGATCCAGGTGCCGGTCAGGTAGGGCTCCCCGTCCTTTTGCCGCATGCGGTAGAGCATCACGTCGGCGCCGCCTGCCAGGTGCAGCGAAAACCAGTCCCAGCCTGTCTGGTTTTCCGTTAACGGTTGGCTGCTCCACTCGCGGTCCAGCCAGGCTGGGCCTGAGACGCGGTATGTTTTGCCGTCGATCTCGAGGCTGCCTTCGGCTTGGAAGAACGGCTGGCTGTAGTAGTACGAGGCCTGCCCCTGGTCGGACTTCTGACTGAACCCGTTCTGGCCCTGCAACACCAAGGGCTTGCTGGACGTCAGGCGCAGGGTGTAACCGAATTGCGGCCCACGGGCTTGCAGTTGCATGTCCGTCAGCGGATTTTCCACGCTGGCGTGGCTGGCCAAAGCCCAGTCGTCGATCCACGCGGTGAGTGGGGCAAGGGTGACACCGGCCTGGCCAACGCCGCCCCGGGCGTACCGTTCGGCAGCGTAATGCTCATCGGCCGAGGTAACCGCCGCATGGCCCATCCACAGGTTGCGATTGTTCCAACCGTGATTGTCCTGTGAAGCGGCGCCGGAGCGGGGCAGAGCATTGCGGAACAGGGTCCACTGCACACCGAAGGACTGGCCGTCGGCGTCCTTGAGGTTGGCGGTGACGTACCACCACTCGATGCGAAAGTCGTTGTGCGCGCCATGATCCCGGGGAAACATCAAGGGGGTGCCCGGGGTGACCTGTGCGTAGCTCGACGCATCGTCTGCAAGGCCTGCGAAGCCTTTTTCCTCATCGGCTTTATCGTCGCAACCGCTCAGTAGCAGGGTGGCGAGCAGCAGGGCCAGCGCCTTAGCGTTCATTGGCGAAAGTCCTCAGCAGGTCGGCCGGGCGGGTGCGGTACAGGCGATACAGCGGCCAGGCCGACGCCAGCAAGGTGGCCAGCATCGCCAACAGCATCAGGCGCAGCAACTGCAGCGGGAAGACCTGCAAAGGCAGCCGCCAGCCAAACGCCTGCACATTGATCACGGCGTCCAAACACCAGGCCAACAGCAGGCCCAAGGGTATTGCCAGCACCAGGGTCAGCACGGCCAACAGCCAGGTCTGCGCCAGGTTCAACAGCATCAACTGCCGACGCGTGACCCCCAGTGCCCAGAGCGGGGCCAACTGCCCGAGACGGCTCTGGCTTTGCGTGAGCAGGCTGATGAACAGGGCGATGCCCGCGACCATCAAGGTCAGGCTGTTCAGGGCTGCCGTGGCGGTAAAGGTGCGTTCGAACACTTGCTGTGACCAGGCTTTGAGCTGGATCTGGTCGACGATACGGTTGTCGTCGATGACGAACTTGTTATGCAGCACCCGCAGCAATTGGGGGATTGCACGGGTGTCGATCCGCAGGTTGAAGCGGTTCGGCGTGAGGTCTGGCCAGTGTTCGAGCAGATGGTTCGCGTTGACCAGCAGATGCCCCTTGGGGTTGCCGTAGTCGGCGTAGATCCCCACCACCCGCAGCCGCCATTCGCCGTCCGGGGCGGGCAGGGTCACGTGATCGCCGACGCTGACGTCGAGGCGCCGCGCCAGTTGTTCGCTGAGCATCAGCGTGTCCTTCTGAGCCAGTTGCCCCCATGGATCGTCGCTCGCGGAATCGAGCAGCGGCCAGTGCTGGCGATAATGGGGATGGTCGATGATTCCGTACAGCTCGGCGGGCCAGCCGTGCAGTTGCAGCGAGACCTGCCAGTTGGGCAGGACGGCTGAGGTCAGGGGTTGTTCGCTCAGCCACTTTTGCAGAGGGGCTGCCTGCGCGGCATTTTGCGGGTTGATGTAAAGCTCGGCGCTCAGGCGTTGTTCCAGCCAATGGGTGAAGGTCTGTCGGAATCCGGAGGTCATGCTGCCCGCCCCGATGTTCGCCGCCATCGCCAGCAGCAGGGCCATCAGCGCCAGGCTCAGGGCCGGTAACTGTTGACGGCAATCGGCCAGGAACCATTGCCCCAGCACCGAGCGGCTGCGGCCCAGCAAACCATCGAGCAAGGCATTGAGGAGCACCGGCAGGCCCAGTGCTGCGCTGAGGAGCAGGCTGGCCATCAACACAAACCCCATCGCCAGGCTATTGCCGAACAGCGCCGCCAGCAGGGCAATCACTGCGCAAAGCCCGGCAATCCAGCCTTGGCGTGTCAGCCAACGCGCATGGGTATCTTGCCAGGCTTGCTCATTGGCCAACGCCAGCAGCGGCAACCGCGCAGCGCGTAACAGGCTGCTGGCACCCGCCAGGAACGCTCCCGCTAATGCCACCCCCAGGCCACTCAGCCACCAGCCGACACTCAGGTTGAGATGCCCGGCCACTTCCGCGCCATACAACCCGCGCAGGCTGGCAGCGACATCCGGCAATAACACGCTCGCCAGCCAGTAGCCGCTGCTTACGCCAGCGATCCCCCCCAGCAGCGCCAGGGCCGCAAGTTCGACGATCAGGCTGGCGATCAAGCCGCGCGCGCTGACGCCACACGCGCGCAGGTTGCGCAACAGGCCGCGTCGCTGTTCCAGCGCAAGGCCGATGGCGGCGTGGACGATGAACAGGCCGACGACGAACGACAGAAAACCCAACGCATCCAGGTTCAGGTGAAAGCTTTCGGTGAGCCGCCCCAGATCGTTGTCTTCGCCGCTCTTGCGAATCACCAGTTCGCCTTTCAGGTCGTCAGGCAAAGGAGGGGCGTCGTTGGCGAACGCCTTGGGCAGGATCATGCGCGAGATCTGATCCGGTTGATTCAGGATGCGCTGGGCAAAACCGATGTCCACCAGCAGCAAGCCAGGCGCCATGTCGGGCTGCGGGCGCAAGGGCGGCAAGGGCTGCCCACTGTCCGTCTGTGGCTGGTCGCCTTCGTGCAAGCCGAGCGCTTGCAGCGTCTGCGGGGATATCCAGGTGCTACCGGGTGGCGAGAAAAACTGTACGAGCTGCGCTGTGTCCAAGGTTTGCCCGGCCAATGCCGTGTCGACCGGCAGGGTGACCGGCTCGATGCCCAGCAGAATCAAGCGTTGATCGGGGCGGTCCGCCAGGGTGACGCGGCCCCTCAACGCCGGCGACACGGGCCAGCCTGCACGACGCAGGCTGACGAACAGTTCTTGCGAAAAGTTGGCACCGTTGGGGGCCACCAATATCTTCTGTGGTTCGCCACCGATCAACTGGCTGGCTTTGGCGTAGCTGTCCCTGGCCTGGCTGTTCAGGGCCTGCACGCCGGTCAGCAGGCTGGTGGCCAGCCACAGGCCGGTCAGCACGCTGAAGAGTTGCACCGGGTGGCGGCGCCAATGGCTGAGCAGCGCTTTGAGTGTCCAGAAGAAGACCGGCATCAGCGCTCGCCTTCGGCCGCAAGTCGTCCCAGGTGCAGCACTGCCTGACGGCCCAGCCGCGCCGCAATGCGCGGGCTGTGAGTCACCATCAGCAGGCTGGTGGGGCTGTCTGCGAGCAGATCCAGCAGCAACTGCAACACCTCGTCGCTGGTGTTTTCATCCAGGTTGCCGGTGGGCTCGTCTGCCAACAACAACTTGGGGCGCGATGCCAGAGCCCGACCGATGGCCACCCGCTGTTGCTGGCCCCCCGAAAGCTGCTCGGGGTAACGCTTGAGCAAAGAACCCAAGCCAAGACGTTCGATCAGCTCGGCCTGCCATTGCGGCGTCAAGCGCCCGGCAAGGCGGGCCTGGAAGGCGAGGTTGTCTTCCACCTTGAGGCTGCCGATCAGGTTGAATTGCTGGAACACCAGGCCGATTTCCGTGCGGCGCCAGTGAGCCAGTTGCGCCTCGCTCAAGGTTTCCAGACGCCGCCCCTCGACTTCGATCGTGCCCGCGTCCGGTTGATCCAGCCCGGCTACCAGATGCAGCAACGTGCTCTTGCCACTCCCGGATTCGCCCATCAGCGCCAGGCTTTCTTTTTGCCCGAGCTGCAAATCCACGCCACGCAACACCGTCAGCGGACCTTGGGCGGTGGCGTAGCTCTTGAAGACGTCCTTGACCAGCAGCATCGCTGTGCACCTGAAAGGGAAATGGATTTGAGGATACCGGGTTGTCAGGTGGGATGTCAGGCGGCTGGTGATTCAGGGCGATCTCAATGGAACCGCACAGCGTCTTCCTACTTGGACTGCACCCGCATTCGCGCTCTTTTCATCGGCCCCTTATCAACTCCCGCACCCGAAACCGGTTGGGATGACAGGCCTCGGCCACGCTTCTGGGCAACGGCAGCGGTTCGTCATCCAGCCAGGCGGCGATCAACTCGCCGGACAGCGGCGCGGTAATCAGCCCGCGTGAGCCGTGGCCGCTGTTGACGTACAAGCCTTCCAGCCACGGGCAGGAGAGATCCGGCACTTGCCGGGCATCCTTGCGCAACACGGCGTAGCGTTGAAGGAAGGCTTCCCGGTCTGCCAGCGGGCCGACGATGGGCAGGTAGTCGGGGCTGGTGCAGCGGAAGGCGGCGCGGCCCAGGAGTTCTGCAACGGGCAGGGTGTCAGTGTGCAACCGCTCGGTCAGGTCGTGGGAGATGCCCCGCAAAAGGTCCAGATTACCCACGTGTTCGGCGGCGGTCGGGGTCAGGTCGTCGTTGTTGAAATCGAAGCTGGCGCCCAGGGTGTGTTCGCCCAGGCGACCCGGCGCGACGTAGCCTTCTGCACAGACCACGGTGCTCAATGATTGGCTGGCCGGTGTCTGCGCCAGGCGGGTGATCTGCCCGCGAATGCGTTTGAGGGGCAAATCGGCGCTGGCCGTAAAGCGTTTGACCTCCGCGGCACCGGCCAAGATCACGACGGGGGCTGAATCGAGCAAACGCTCGCCATCCCACGCTTGCCAGACGTCGTTATGGCGGCGCAGTTCCACCACATCGTTGTGAGGCATCAGGCGGACGTTCGACGCGCTTGCTTGATGTCGGCACAACGCAGGCGGGTGCACCCAGCCGCCTTCGGGATAGAACAGGCCGCCGCTTTCCAACGCGACGCCTGCTCGGTGCTCAGCTTCAGACCGATCCACCACACGCAGTAACTCCGGGGAAAACGCCCCCGCCAGTTGCGCCTGCCGCTCGCGCTCTTTGTCATCGAAAGCCAGTTGCAGCACGCCGCAGTCGTCCCAGTCGACGCCTCGCTCGAGTCGTTCCAGCAAGCGGCGGGTGTGGCCGAAGCCGCTGAGGATCAGCTGCGACAACGCCGTGCCGTGAGCCGACAGTTTCAGGTAAAGCACGCCTTGGGGGTTGCCCGATGCTTCTCGCGCCAGGTCGTCGCGGCGTTCCAGCAGGCTGACCTGCCAGCCTCGGTTTGCGAGGCTCGACGCCGTGGCACAACCGGCCAGGCCAGCCCCGATCACCAGCGCTTTGCGCGTACCTGGCGTGAACGTCGGCCGCGCGAACCAGGGTTTCTTCGCAAGCGGAGGCGGGACCTCTTCCGGCCAGCCGACGAACGTGCCTCGGAGCACCTCCCATTTGTGGCCGATTCCGGGGACGCGCTTCATTTTGAATCCCGCGGCATTCAATGCGCGCCGCACCCAGCCGGTGCTGGTGAAGGTGCCAATGGTCGCGTCTGGCGCCGATAGCCGTGCCAGCTCGGCGAACAGGGGAGGGCTCCACATTTCCGGATTTTTCGACGGGGCGAAACCGTCGAGAAACCACGCGTCGATCTGCCCATCCAACTGCGGCAGTTGCTCCAGCGCGTCGCCGATCATCAGCGTGAGGGTGACACGCCCACTGTCGAACACCAGCCGCTGAAAACCTTCATGGATGGCCACGTATTGCGTCAACAGTTGATCCGCCAATGCCTTCAGTTCCGGCCACAGGTTCAGCGAACGCTGCAGGTCGGCGCGGCTAAGGGGGAATTTCTCGACGCTGACGAACTGCAACCGCGCACCGGGCGTGGCGCAGGCCTCGAACAGTTGCCAGGCGCAGAGGAAATTCAACCCGGTGCCGAAACCGGTCTCACCGATGATCAGCCGCCCGTCCGCAGGCAGGGCGGTGAAGCGGGCCTGCAAATCGTTCTGGTTCAGGAACACATGGCGCGTCTCGGCCAGCCCGGAGTCCTTCGAGAAGTAAACATCGGCGAACGCGCGGGAAATCGGATTGCCGTTTTCGTCCCAGTCGAGCCGGGCGTGTTCAATGGTGGTCATGATGGCTGCGATGGCGCTTTGACGGGGCAGGGCCGCTATCTTAACGCAGCGATCGTATCGCGTTGCAGTGCGCCGATTGACCCATGGCTGCGATTCGTTGTCACAAGCCACAGTGCCCGTCTCGCCTGGCCAGGTTTTTTACGAAGCGCGCCCCAATCGGCTGTTTCCGCTTTGCCTGGCCTTCACTGGAATACCGTTCAGACAGCCCCTAGTCTTGAGTGATCTGCACAGGAGCCCCCCATGTTCGAATCCGCCGAAATCGGCCATGCCATCGACGATGAAACCTACGACGCCGCGGTCCCGGCCCTCAGAGAAGCGCTGCTCGAGGCCCAGTACGAGCTGCATCAGCAGGGCAAGCGCCAGATCATTGTGTTGATCAATGGCATCGAAGGGGCGGGCAAGGGCGAAACGGTCAAACTGCTGAATGAATGGATGGACCCGCGTTACATCGAGGTCCGCACCTTCGATCAGCAGACCGATGAAGAGCTGGACCATCCGCCCGTTTGGCGCTACTGGCGGCAACTGCCGCCCAAAGGCCGGATTGGCATCTTTTTCGGCAACTGGTACAGCCAGATGATTCAGGGGCGGGTGCACAAGCGCTTCAAGGATCCAGAGCTGGATCAGGCCATCAATGCTGCCGAGCGTCTGGAAAAGATGCTGGTCGATGAAGGTGCGGTGATCTTCAAGTTCTGGTTTCACCTGTCCAAGAAACAGATGAAGGAACGCCTCAAGACCCTGAAGGATGATCCACTGCACAGTTGGCGGATCAGCCCGCTGGACTGGCAGCAATCCAAGACCTACGACAAGTTCGTACGCTTCGGTGAGCGGGTCCTGCGGCGCACCAGCCGCGACTACGCACCGTGGCACGTGATCGAAGGGCTGGACCCCAACTACCGCAGCCTGACCGTGGGACGCCTGCTGTTGGAAGGCCTTCAGAATGCGCTGAAAACACCCGAAGGCAACACCAACCTGGTCAACATCGGCCCGCTGCCCGGCCACAGCGATGAGCCGAGTCTGCTGGACCATCTGGACATGACCGTGTCGCTGGACAAGGAGGACTATGAAGAGCAGTTGATTGCCGAACAGGCAAGGCTGTCCGGTTTGATGCGCGACAAGCGCATGCGGCGCCATGCGCTGGTGGCCGTGTTCGAGGGCAACGACGCTGCGGGCAAGGGGGGAGCGATCAAGCGCGTGGCCGGGGCGCTCGATCCGCGGCAATACCATATTGTGCCGATTGCCGCGCCCAGCCAGGACGAACTGGCGCAACCCTATCTGTGGCGGTTCTGGCGGCAGATTCCAGCGCGAGGCAAGTTCACCGTGTTCGACCGTTCGTGGTATGGGCGCGTGCTGGTGGAGCGGGTCGAAGGTTTCTGCTCTGAAGCCGACTGGCTCAGGGCGTACAGCGAGATCAACGACTTCGAGGAACAGCTCACTGACGCGGGCATCGTGGTGGTGAAGTTCTGGCTGGCCATCGACGAAAAGACCCAACTGGAGCGTTTCAAGGCGCGGGAGAAGATCCCTTTCAAACGCTACAAAATCACCGACGACGACTGGCGCAACCGCAGCAAATGGCCGCAATACCGTCAGGCGGTGGGCGACATGGTCGATCGCACCAGTACCGAGATCGCGCCGTGGACATTGGTGGAGGCCAACGACAAGCGCTGGGCGCGGGTCAAAGTGCTGCGCACGATCAACGATGCGCTGGAAGCGGCGTTCAAGAAAGCAGATAAGAAGGGCAAGTGACTCGGCCTGCTTCTGCCCGAAGGGCGTAGGAGCGCGCTTGCCCGCGATGACGGAGTGTCAGACATCGGTGATTTTGGGTGTGATGACGCTATCGCGGGCAAGCGCGCTCCTACAAGTGGTTTCAGATGCGGGCGTCGGCTTACCGCTCCCGCAATGCCTCGGTCCGCGCTTTGAGCACCGGTTTGAGCAGGTAATCCATCACGCTCTTTTCACCGGTGATGATGTCCACCGTCGCCACCATGCCCGGAATGATCAGCAAGGGTTTGTCATCGCTGCCCAAATGGTTTTTGTCCGTCCGGACCTGGATCAGGTAGAAGGTATTGCCCTTGTCGTCCGTGGTGGTGTCCGCCCCGATCAGCTCCAGCTTGGCGGGCAGGCCGCCGTAGATGGTGTAGTCGTAGGCGCTGAACTTGACCATGGCTTTCTGGCCAGGGTGCAGAAACGCCACGTCCTGTGGTCGCACCTTGGCCTCGATCAGCAGGTTGTCGTCCAGCGGCACGATTTCCACCATATCGCTGCCGGGCTGAACCACGCCGCCAATGGTGTTGACCTTGAGCGTCTTGACGATGCCTTTGACCGGTGACGTGACAGTGGTGCGGCTCACGCGGTCTTCGATGGCAATCCGGGTGGCGCCGGCCTTGGCCAGGTCGGCGCGTTTGTCGTTCAGGTCCTTGGCGGCATCCGAGCGGAAGCTGTCCAAGGATTCTTGGATCTTGCTTTTGATTTCACTGATGGCCGCTTCGGCCCGAGGAATGGCCAGCGCGGTCGCGTCCATTTGGCCCCGTGCTTCGGACGCCTTACCTTTGAGCCGGATGATCTCCACGGGAGAGACAGCCCCACTGTTGACCAAGGGGGCCGACATGCTCAGTTCCTGTTGAATGAAGCCCAACTGATTGCGGTACTGATCCTGTTTGGAGCGAAATTCGGCGACTTCCTGGGTCTTCTGCCGCAATTGCTCCTGCAGCGTCCGTTGCTCGCTGGCCAGGCGCCGTTGTCGCGAGTCATACAGCGCTTGCTCGTCCGCCGCCACTTGCGGCGCCTTGCTCAGTACTTCAGCGGAGGGCTTGAAGGGCCGCCCTTCGGATTCCGCCGAGAGCCGGTCCACCTGGGCCATCAGGGTGTACCTGTCCACCTCGCTCTCGCCCTTGTTCGAGAGAAAACGTGTGTCGTCGAGGCGCAGCAGCGTATCGCCTTTGTTCACGATCTGCCCTTCCCGGACGAAAATTTCGGTGACGATGCCCCCCTCCAGGTTCTGAATGACCTGAACCTTGCTCGAGGGAATTGCCTTGCCTTCGCCCGTGGTCACCTCTTGCAGGACCGCGAACTTGGCCCAGACCAGTGCGCTGACGATCAACGCAGCGGCTAGCCAGACCGTTATGCGCGAACCTCGCGATGAGTCCTGCGCGGCGACGCCGGCCACTTCAGGCATGAACTCGGTGTCGACCTGGCGTCCAGGGTGGAAATAGCGCTGAGCGGAAGTCATGGGGAACGCTCCTTAAACCGTGGCCGGGCCGACGCGGCCCTTGCGCAGTGCTTCGACGACTCGTTCTTTAGGGCCGTCGGCGACCACCCTGCCGTTGTCCAGAACGATCAACCGATCGACCAGACTCAGCATCGACATACGGTGGGTGACCAGCAGCAAGGTCTTGCCCTGCATGCGCTCGACGAGCTTCATGCGCAAGAGGTCTTCGCTGCTGTTGTCCATGTGACTGGTCGGTTCGTCCAGCAGCATGATCGGCGGGTCGAGCAAGAGCGCCCGGGCCAGCAGTACAGCCTGACGTTGGCCACCGGAAAGCAACTGACCGCGCTCGCCCACAGGGCGGTCGAAGCCCAGTGGGTGGTTGCGCGCCAGATCCGTCACGCCGGTCAACTCGGCCACTTCCAACATGCGCGCATCCGTGACGTACCGTGCTCCCAGCGTCAGGTTGTCGCGCAGGCTGCCTGCCAGCAGCGGCAAGTCGTGGGCCACGTAGCCCACCTGTTGACGCAAGTCCGCCACATCGACCTGACGCAGATCCAGACCGTCCAGCAGCAAATGGCCTTCGTCCGGGGAATAAAATCCCATGATCAACCGCGCCAGCGTGCTTTTGCCCGAACCGCTGCGGCCAATGATGCCAATGCGTTCGCCCGGCCTGACGTGGATATTGATGTCGTGCAGCGCTGCTGCGGTGCCCGGGCCTGCGTAGGCGAAGCTGGCCTTGATCACCTCGATTCCACCCTTGAGTTGGGTCTGCTGCAGCGGATGCCGAGCGGGGTCTCGCTCTTGAGGCAGCGCCATCAGTGCATCCGTGCTCTTCATGGTCAACTGCGCTTGCTGATAACGGGTGATCAACCCGGCAATCTGACCCAGTGGAGCGAGTACGCGGCTGCCGAGCATGTAACAGGCGACCAGCGCGCCGACGCTCAGGTTGCCCGCGATGATGATGTAGACCCCGGCGACGATGGTCGCCATGCCTGAAAATTGCTGGATGAACAACGTGCCGTTACTGGCCAGCGCTGACAGGTCCCGGGCATGGCTGTCCAGGCGGGTCAGCGCACCGTGAGTCGACTCCCACTTGTGCTGGCGTTCGCTCTCGGCGCCGCACGCTTTCAGGGTTTCCAGCCCGCCAAGGGTTTCCACCAGCAGAGCCTGGCGTTCGGCGCCCAGCGCCAGACTGCGTTCCACGGTATCGCGCAGTCGCATCTGGATCAGCCACGCAAATAGGATGGTGAGCGGAAACGCGACCAGTGGAATCACCACCAGCCAGACGCCGAGCAGCCCGATCACGGCCAGCATCAGCACGGCGAAGGGCAGGTCGATGATGCTGGTCAGCGTGACCGCCGTGAGGAATTCCCGCAGTCCCTGGAAGTCATGAATACTCTGGGCGAAGCCGCCGACCGTCGCCGGGCGCGCCTTCATCGCCATGCCAGTGATGCGCTCGAACAGCGTGGCGGAGAGAATCACATCGGTCTTTTTCCCGGCTTGATCGAGCAAATGCGCGCGCACCAGCCGCAGGGTCAGTTCGAAGCCTGTGCCGATCAGCAGACCGATTGCCAGCACCCACAGCGTCGATGTGGCCTGGTTGGGCACCACGCGATCGTAGGTCTGCATGACGAACAGCGGCACCATCAGCCCCAGCAGGTTGATCAGCAGGCTGGCGAGGATGGCATCGCTGTAGAGCCAACGCGACAGTTTCAGGGTATCGCGGAACCAGGCGTTGACGCGCGGCACCAGCGGCGCGCGCAAGTTTTCCAGCTCGTGGCGCGGGCGGGCGAACAGGGCTTGGCCGGTGTACAGCGCTTCCAGCGCTTCACGGCTGACGCGCTGTTCGCCGCCATCTGCTTCGCTGGGCAGGATCAGAGCACGACCGTCGGCCTCCCAACGCAACAGCACCGCACATCGATTGCCCTTGAGCAACAGCAGCACCGGCAGGTTCAGGGCGTCGATCGCACTTAACTGGCGACGCAGAATCCGTGCCTGCAAACCGGCCCGTGCGGCCGCTCGCGGCAGGAGGTCCACGCTCAGCGATTGTTGCGCCAACGGCAGGCCGGCGCTGAGGCTGGTGCGGCTGGCATGGCAGTCGTGCAGACGACAGAGGATGAGCAGGCCATCCAGCAGCGGGTCGTCGAAGGTCGAACGTGGGTCAAATGGCGGTAATTCCATGCTGGTCACAGACTTCTCCCAGCGCTCGCGCGCTTCGCTACTTCGTTACTTCAACTCGGGCAGACGGGCTTCGCTTTTGACTTCGGTCAGGGCGACCGCGGCGCTGGGCACCACGACCCGGGCCTTGCTCAGCAGCTCGCCTTCGGTCGCCAGCACGCGGTACATCGAAAACTCTTCGGTGTAGCGCAGCTCGGTGTATCGGCGGGCGGCGTTGTACAGCTCGTTTTCGCTGTCCAGCAGGTCGAGCAGGGTGCGCTGGCCCAGGCCGAACTGATCTTGATAAGCGGCGCGAACCTTGGTCGTGGTTTCGGCGTATTCGCGAGCGATCGGGGTCTGGGTGCGGGCATTGTTCATGGCGTTCCAGGCCAGAGAGAGGTTCTCGTTGAGCATGCGCAACGCGTTGTTGCGAATGTCCATCGCCTGGCCAGTCTTGTACGCGTCGGAGTTGAGGCGGGCCTTGTCGCGATTGCCGTTGAACAGGTTGTAATTCATCACTACCGCGGCACGCCATTCGTTGTCGTGGCCTTCCTCCCCGGCGATGTTGTTGTTCGCCCCCACTGCCAGTTCGCCATCGAAACGTGGGTAGAACGGCGACTTGGCCACTTCGTACTGTTTCTCTGCGGCGTTGACGTCGGCTTGGGCCGATTTCAGATAAGGGTTGTTCGTCAGCATGCTCTGGCGCGCGTCGCTGAGGCTGACCGGCACCTCGCCTTTGATCGAGGCTGGCGCTTCGAGCTCGTCGGGCATCTTGCCCACGGCGCTGAAAAAGTTTGCTTCGGCGTCTGCCAAGTCCACTTGCGCGGTATAGAAATTGTTCTCAGCCAACGCGCGGCGTGCCTTGGACTGGTCGCTGTCGGCGTTACTGCCGATGCCTCGACTGCTGCGCAAGCCGATCTGGTCGTTGATCCGCAGATGGGCTTGGAGATTGTTCTTTGCCAGATCCAGCAGCTCTCGGCGCTTGAGCACTTCGAGGTAAACCTCGATTGCCCGCAGGGCGAGGCTCTCCGAGGTCCCGCGCAGGTAATACGCCCTCGAGTTCACCACGGCCTGGGTCCTACCGACTTCGTTCTTGGTGTTGAACCCGTCGAACAGCATCTGCCGCAGGCGCAGTTCCGACTGGGTGTAGTTGAGGGTTTCCTTGTTGTGATCGCCGAAGGCTCGCGTCGTGGGGCTGTCAGTGTGCTCGCGCCCGTAGGCCGCCACCAGGTCGACCGTTGGAAGGTAGCCGCCCTTGGCGACCTTCACGTCTTCATCTGCGGACAATCGGTTGTTCACGTTGGCGTGAATCTCGGGGTGATTGTCGAGGGTGTTCTGAATCGCCTGATTCAGAGACATGGCTTGCGCCTGGGCGCAGGCGACCGCCAACACAACTGCACTGTAAAGCGGGGTCAAATCGCGCATGGAACTTCTCCCTGGGTCATTGTCGTGGCGCTTTCGCCAAAAAACCGGCGATACGGACGCTGAAAACCGTATCAGGTTTGTAACATCTGAGCTAAGAACAACTTTTGAAAAACCTCAGACGTTTTTTTCATAACCCTTATTCCAAAAAAAACTTATGTCATTTCCTGTTTTCAGGCGAATGTGATTTCAATGATTCGCCTGTATTCAATGAATTACAGACGCCTATACGCAGTGATGAGTGATTTAACGGAAAATTGACGATGGGCGAGTGGAGGGTTTTTCGAGCGAAAAACCCGAAACAATTCAGCGACATAAAATTGTCGTTTGATACTGGCTCTACGCCAGTTTTGTCAAAGATAATCACATAAAATGTTACATAGGTAACTTTTTTCGATTCGAGATTTGCAGCAAGGGAGTGGTCATGGCCAGATTGATCGGTACGGTGAAGCAGGTGGTAGGCGATGTATTCGCAGTGGCGGGCGACGGCACCCGACGACTGGTCATCGAGGGCGACAGGCTCTACGCCGGTGAGCGGCTGCAAACCGGTCCGACGGGTGCGGTCGCCGTCCGCCTGGCCCAGGGCGGGGAGTTGACCCTGGGGCGCGACAGCAGCATGCCGCTGACCCCCCAAATCCTGGCCAACCACGCCACCCATGTGGACACGCCGGACGCCGTTACCCCGAGCCAGCAACAACTGGCCGACGTGCAGCAAGTGCAACAAGCCATCGCTGCCGGGGCCGACCCCAGCCAGATCACCGATGCCCCCGCGGCGGGTACGGCCAATCCCGGTGGCTCGCCCACGGCATTGGGCGGAGGACACTCCTTCGTGCTGTTGACGGAAACCGCTGGGGTGGTGACGCCGGTGATCGGCTTCCCCACCGCCGGGATCAGCCCAAGCTTCATCATTCCCGAGCCAGAGGTGGGGCTGTTCGTGGAAGGTTCGCCTGACGCCTCGCTGCCTCCGGTCATCGTGCCTCCCGACCAGCCTCCTGTGGTCACGCCTCCCGACGGGCCGCCCGTCGTCACGCCACCCAATGAGCCACCGCCTGTTCCGGTCGATCACGGCGTCACGTTGAGCGCCAGCCAGGTGACGCTGAGTGAGGCAAACCTGGTCAACGGCAGCAATCCGGACGCGTCAGCCCTGACCCAGACCGGCACCGTCAAGATCAACGCCCCCGACGGCCTGCAAACCCTGACCATCGGCGGCATCAACGTGATCGAAAACGGCGTGGCGATCACGTCGCCGCAGTCGGTCACCTTGCCATCCGGCAGCACGTTCACGGTCATCAGCTTTAACCCGGCGACTGGCGAAGTGAGCTACAGCTACACCCTCAATGGCGCGGAAACCCACAATCAGGGCGACGGCACCGTCAACGATGAGCAGATTCCGGTGCATGCCGTCGATACGGACGGCGATGTGGCGGATGGCAACATCACCGTGCACGTCACCGACGACGTGCCGCACGCCAATGCCGACATCGGCCACGTGAAAGAGGGGGGCGAGACCAGCGGCAACATTCTGACCAACGATCAGGCCGGCGCGGATGGCCCGGGTGCGGGTGGGCTGATCGTCGGCGTGCGCGCTGGCGGTGACACCTCGACGCCGGTGACCACAGGCGTGGGCACGGTGATCCAGGGCCTCTATGGTTCCCTGATCGTCGACGCCAACGGTAACGCGTCGTACGTCGCCAACCCGAATTCAGGCGGCACCGGCGATGCGCAGGACGTGTTCACCTACACCATCCGCGACGCCGATGGCGACACCAGCACCACCACGGTCACCGTCAACGTGTATCACAACGATGGGGTGACCATTGGTGGGGGCGACTGCACCGTCAGTGAGGCGCACCTTCCATACGGCAGCGACCCGGACGCGTCAGCCCTGACCCAGACCGGCACCGTCAAGATCAACGCCCCCGACGGCCTGCAAACCCTGACCATCGGCGGCATCAACGTGATCGAAAACGGCGTGGCGATCACGTCGCCGCAGTCGGTCACCTTGCCATCCGGCAGCACGTTCACGGTCATCAGCTTTAACCCGGCGACTGGCGAAGTGAGCTACAGCTACACCCTCAATGGCGCGGAAACCCACACTCAGGGCGACGGCACCGTCAACGATGAGCAGATTCCGGTGCATGCCGTCGATACGGACGGCGATGTGGCGGATGGCAACATCACCGTGCACGTCACCGACGACGTGCCGCAGGCCAACGCCGACATCGGCCACGTGAAAGAAGGGGGCGAGACCAGCGGCAACATTCTGGCCAACGATCAGGCCGGCGCGGATGGCTCGGGTGCAGGAGGGCTGATCGTCGGCGTGCGCGCTGGCGGTGACACCTCGACGCCGGTGACCACAGGCGTGGGCACGGTGATCCAGGGCCTGTATGGCTCCCTGATCGTCGACGCCAACGGCAACGCGTCGTACGTCGCCAACCCGAATTCAGGCGGCACCGGCGATGCGCAGGACGTGTTCACCTACACCATCCGCGACGCCGATGGCGACACCAGCACCACCACGGTCACCGTCAACGTGTATCACAACGATGGGGTGACCCTCGGTGGGGGCGACTGCACCGTCGATGAGGGCAATCTGCCGGGCGGCTCGCACCCGAACCCTGACGCGTTGACCCAGACGGGAACCCTGACGATCGGCGCGCCGGATGGATTGCAGACCCTGACGGTGGGTGGCATCAACGTGATCGAAAACGGCGTTCCGATCACGTCGCCTCAATCCATAACGCTCCCGTCAGGCAATACGCTGACGATCACCGGTTACAACCCTGCAACCGGCGAGGTCAGCTATACCTACACGCTCAACGGCGCACAGACGCACAACCAGGGTGACGGCACCTCGGTCAACGATCCGATTTCCGTGCATGCCGTGGACAGCGATGGCGACGTGGCGGATGGCACCGTGGTGGTCAAGATCCTCGATGACACACCGCACGCCCATTGCGACATCGGCAACGTCGCCGCGGGCGGAGAGGTGAGCGGCAACCTGCTGCTCAACGATTCTGCGGGGGCGGACGGTGCTGGCCCCAGTGGTTTGATCGTAGGGGTGCGCGCCGGGGGCGATACATCGACGCCGGTCGCCAGCGGGCTGAACACTGTGATCACCGGCTTGTACGGCACGTTGATCGTCGACAGCCAGGGCAATGCGACGTATCACAGCAACCCGGCGCTGGTTGGCCCGAACGGGGAGCAGGACGTCTTCACCTACACCATCCGCGATGCCGATGGCGACACCAGCACCACCACGGTGACGGTCAACGTGGCGCCTCCTTGTCCACCCGTGGCATGCAATGACCACGATGTCACTGTCAAGGAGAGCGCCCTCGACACTCATCAGGACGGCAAGGATCTGGCGCCTGGTACCGTCACGGGCAGCCACCCGTCCTCCACCGCGGAAACCGGTAGCGGAACCCTCGCCGATTCGGCTCATGGCGGCTACGGCGCGCTGACTTTCAGCCTTGATGGCACCAGCAATGGCACCGCGCAAGGCCAGTACGGGGTGCTGCACCTGAATGCCGACGGCAGCTACACCTACACCCTGACGTCGGCACCCAAAACCACGCCATCGGCCAATGACGGGCCGAACGTCACCCACGACACCTTCACCTACACGGTGACTGACTCGCTGGGACACGCGTCCACGGCGCAGATCGTGGTCAATATCGTCGACGACCAGCCGAAGGCTGCCTGCATCGAAAAAACCGTGACCAGTGAGGGCATCAACACCAACCTCATGCTCATCGTCGACAACTCGGCCAGCATGAACCAGCCCTCGGGGGTCAATGGCCTTTCCCGGCTGGCCCTGGAAAAGCAGGCCATCATCGGCCTGCTGAACCAATACGAAGCCTTGGGCGACGTGCGCGTGCAACTGGTGACATTCAACAGTCAGGCCCACATCGGCAGCAATGAGTGGGTCGATGTCGCCACCGCTAAAGCGATGGTCATCGCGCTGCAGGCCGGCAATGGGACGAACTACGACGCCGCTCTGGCCGCTGCGCAGCAAGCGTTCGTCGAGAAAGGCGCCATTGCAGGGGCGCAGAACCTCGCTTATTTCTTCTCGGACGGTAACCCGACGTTGTCCACCCAACATGCCGACCCCAGCCATGTGCCCAATCCGGCTCGCGGCGACGGCATCGATACCGGTGAAGAACAGGCCTGGACCACCTTCCTCGAAACCCACCACATCAACGCTTTCGCCATTGGCGTGGGCACCGAGGTCAGCAGCACGTACTTGAACCCGGTGGCGTACAACGGCGCCATCGGCACCGACAGCAACGCCCTGATCGTCACGGACCTGGGGCAATTGCACGTCGTACTCAGCGGGACAGTCCAGGGCGGAATTCAGGGCAGCCTGCTGCAAGGCGGGACGTTTGGCGCGGATCAAGGGTTCATCAAGTCCGTCAGCGTCGATGGCACCACCTACACCTATGACCCGAAGGCGAACCAGCACCAGGGCGCGGTAGTCAGCAGCGGGGGAGAAGCCACCGCCAGCTTCGACAGCCAGAGCCACACCCTGACGGTGATCGGCGAGCACGGCACCCTGGTGTTGAACATGAACACGGGTGACTACCGCTATACGCCTGCGGCCGGGTTGAATCATGAAGCCACCGAAAACATTCACTATGTACTCAGTGACAACGACGGCGACTTGGCAGCGGCCAACCTGAACGTGCAGATCGTGCCGCCGCCTGTCTATGAGGCGCCTGTCGCAGTGGCCGACCATGTCATCACCAATCAGAGCGGGTCGAGCATCGTGATCCCCGGCGCCGCACTGGCGGCCAACGACATGGCTGGCAATGGTGGCACACTCACCGCCTCGCCAAGCGTCTTCACCACCGGCTGGACCGCCAAAGGCGCGGATTTCACCGCCAGCGCGGTTAAAACCATCGGCTTTGCCGGGACGCAGGACAAGCACAGCAATCAGCTGAAAAACCTTGACCGCAGTGACTTCTTCAACAACACCGCCACCACGGCGATGCTGGTGATCAGTGGCTACCTGGGGGCGGTCAATGGCGCGCCTTCCAACGCTCAAGATCTTTACAGCGTCCACCTCAGAGCCGGCGAAACCGTGACCGTCGATCACAACCTGACTAATGACGTGGTGGGCATGGCGTGGACGTTCGAAGACGGTGCCTACCATGGCATCGCCGACGGCGGCACCTTCACCGCGACCGAAGAGGGGGTTTATCGGCTGATCGTGGTCAATCAGGCCGATCCGGGGGTGAAGGAGCATTACACCCTGAACCTCACCATCGACTACGCCGCCGTCAATACCACTCCCGATGTCCATAGCACTTACACGGTCACCGATCCTCACAGCGGCAGCAGCACGGCGGCGCTGACCATCGCTCATCAGGACGGCCACACCGTGCTGGGGACGACCGGCGATGACGTGTTGGTCGGTGCGGCCGACAGTCACTTGCACGGTGGCGACGGCAACGATGTGCTGGTGGCCGGGCCTGGGACCAACGAGCTGTTCGGTGATAACGGTGACGACACGTTGTTCAGCGGGTCGGGCAACGATCTGCTCGACGGTGGAGCAGGCAACAACACCGCCAATTATTCCTTGGCGACGGCGGGTGTGACCGTGAGCACTGCCGAGGTCGGACCTCAGCACACGGGTGGAGCCGGCACCGATACGCTGGTCAATATTCAGAACCTGATCGGTTCGAACTACGACGATCACCTGACGGGCGACCAGGGCGCCAACCTCCTGAACGGTGGCCTGGGCAACGACGTGCTGAACGGTGGGGCAGGGGACGACATCCTGATCGGCGGGCCAGGCAACAATGTGCTGACCGGTGGTCCCGGACACGACACCTTCCTTTATCAGGCCGGCAACACCGGGCACGACACCATCACCGACTTCCACTTCGGTATCGACAAGCTGGATTTGTCGCAGTTGTTGCAAGGGGAGCATGGCGACGCCAACTCGCTGGAAAACTTCCTGCACTTCAGCGTCAGCGGTAACGGTGCATCGTTGGTCTCGACCATTGATGTCAGCAGTGTTGCCGGCGGTGCGACAACGCAAACCATCGACCTGGCGGGGGTGAACCTGGCGCAACAGTACGGCGTATCGCCGGGGGCAGGCGGGATGGTCGCGGCCGGGCACGACACTGCGTCGATCATCAACGGCATGCTGGGGGACCATTCGTTGAAGGTGGACACGGTTTGATCACAAGGGCCGGCGGTGTGGCCTTGAACACCGCACCCTTTCTCGTGATGCGAGCCCAGACGCCGCCGAAAGCGACTTGGGTGCAGGCTGATCAGCTTCGGGCGTGGACCTTGTCTGGTTGGCAGGTTCTGAGAGGGGGGATCGATGCCTATGGCAGGGTTAAGGGGGCTGTCTGCACATTCCCCTGAGTGTTAATGCTTTACGCGATCATTTCACTCGATTGCGGGGAAACGACCTTTAAACCCGTTTTTAGAAGATGCCGAAGCCATCATTCATTTTGAGGATGTACAGACCGGCGACACCGCGTACACCGTCCTCCAGCCTGCGCGCAAATCACATTCGGCCAAGTGGGAGAAGGCGTGAAAATCGCTGGCGCAAAGGTGAACTCAAGAACGCAATGTCTTCTGCCGCAGGATGAAAACCGTCACCCCGACCGCCGACACCAGCATGAACACCCGCGCCCAGATCGACGGCACCAGCCAGCAAGACACGCCGATACTGACCCACATCAACCCAATGGCATAGACCTTGGCCTTGAGCGGCATCCCATTGCCGCTCAGATAACCCCGAATCCATGGCCCCAAACGAGGATGGTTGACCAACCACTGGTAAAAACGCGGAGAGCTGCGGGCAAAACAGGCGGCGGCGAGCAGCAGAAAAGGCGTGGTGGGCAGCACCGGGAGAAAAATACCGATCACCCCCAACGCAATGCTCAGCCAACCGATCCCCAGCAGAAGAAGCCGTACGGGCCGGGACCGGCTCGTACGGGGAGTGGCGTCATGGGGACCGCTGTGCGCCATAGGCGCTGACTCAGTGGTGGCGGGGTTTGAGAATGGCCGGTTTTTCATCCGGCGCGTGCAGCAGCAAGAACAGTGCGGACAGCGCTTCGGGAATCTGCACGATCATGTCATCCATCAGGTTGGCGTCGGCGGCGATATCGGCGAACTCAGCCTGTTCGTCGAACAGCCCGGACCCGACCATAATCGGCAACAACATCTCGCTGACTTCTTCCTCGTCGTTCTCGAACCAGGCCGCTTCACGCAGGAACACACCTTCCATGAAACCGATGCACCAGCCACGCAGGTCGGAGTCGTCCGGCTCATCGCCGAGATCCAGGTCGCAAGGCAACTCGAATTCTTCATCCGATGCCAGTTGACGGGCGATGTGGGCCTTGAGCTGGATCAGCGTCGATTCGATTTCCTCACGCTGGGCCTGATCGGCGTAGTGCGGCGGTTCGGCGAACAGCGCGTCGATCCACTCGCGATCCGGCACGGTTTCCGCACAGATCGACAGCGCGGTCAGATAGCCGTGGGCGGCGACGTAGTCCAGCGCTTCGTCATGCAGCTCATCGGCGTCGAGGAAGGCTTGCAGGCGGTGTAATTGCTCAGCGAAGGACATTGAAAGACTACCTTGGAAAGAAACGATGCTGAATTCTAGGCGCTGGGGGCCGCAGATGCCAGCGCAGAGGCCGATGTCAGCTGGATTCCTGCAAATTTCGACCGCCGGTGTCACGGCTGTCCTATCTGCCCGGGCGCTCCGGTATACTGCCGCGCTTTGCAATGGCGCCGGCGATTGCACGCCCGCTTCAGTGGCACCATCCGGGGTATCTATGCTCGACCAGGCTCAACGCGTACTTAAAGACATCTTCGGCTATGACAGTTTTCGTGGTCGCCAGGGTGCCATTATCGAGCGCGTGGCCAGTGGCGGTGATGCATTGGTGCTGATGCCGACCGGGGGCGGTAAATCGCTCTGTTTTCAGGTGCCTGGTTTACTGCGCGACGGGCTCGCGGTCGTCGTTTCGCCACTGATCGCGCTGATGGATGACCAGGTCGCCACCCTCGACGAGCTGGGAGTGCCCGCGGCGGCGTTGAACTCCACGCTCAGCCCCGAACAGCAGCGGGAGCTGGCCCATCGGCTTCGTCGGGGCGAGCTGAAAATGCTCTACCTGGCGCCGGAGCGTCTGGTCCAGCCGCGCATGCTGGCGTTCTTGCAGAGTCTCAACATCGCTCTGTTCGCCATCGACGAGGCGCATTGCGTGTCGCAGTGGGGGCACGACTTTCGTCCGGAATACCTGCAACTGGGGCAACTCGCCGAGCTGTTCCCCAACGTGCCCCGCATTGCGCTGACCGCCACTGCCGACAAACGCACCCGGGAAGAAATCGTCACGCGGCTGCACCTGCAGAATGCCGAGCGTTTCCTGTCGAGCTTCGACCGGCCCAACATCTTTTATCGCATCGTGCCCAAGGAACAGCCGCGCAAACAGTTGCTGGCGTTTCTCTCCGAGCGGCGCAGCGATGCGGGGATTGTTTACTGCCTGTCGCGCAAGAAGGTCGAAGAGACTGCCGCTTTTCTCAGTGATAACGGCTATCCAGCCCTGCCGTATCACGCCGGCTTGCCCATCGATGTCCGCGCCGACAACCAGCGTCGTTTCCTCAATGAAGAGGGGCTGATCATGGTGGCGACCATCGCCTTTGGCATGGGCATCGATAAGCCCAATGTGCGGTTCGTCGCACACATGGATTTGCCCAAGTCTCTGGAAGCCTATTACCAGGAAACCGGGCGGGCAGGGCGGGACGGCCTGCCCGCGGATGCGTGGATGGCCTACGGTCTGCAAGACGTGGTGATGCTCAAGCAGATGCTGCAGAACTCCGAAGGTGACGAGCGGCACAAGCGCGTCGAACAACACAAGCTCGACGCGATGTTGTCGCTGTGCGAAGAGACCCGCTGTCGGCGTCAGGCCTTGCTGGCCTATTTCGATGAAGACATGCCCAATCCTTGCGGCCATTGCGACAACTGTGTCGACGACGTACAGACCTGGGATGCGACCGAGCCAGCCCGTCAGGCGCTGTCGGCGATCTACCGCACGGGCCAGCGCTACGGTGTCGGTCATCTGGTGGACGTCTTGTTGGGCAAGGCAAACGACAAGGTGCAGAGTTTTGGCCATGAGAAACTCGCTGTGTTCGGTGTAGGCAAGGGCCGCAGCGAAGGCGAGTGGCGCTCGTTGTTCCGTCAGTTGGTGGCCCGGGGGCTGGCCGACACGGACCTGGAGGGCTATGGCGGCCTGCGCTTGACCGATGCCTGTCGCCCCTTGCTGCGCGGCGAGGTCACCCTGCAGTTGCGCCGCGACCTCAAACCGCAAACCACGCCCAAGGCGGCCGGGAGCCCTGCCAGCCAACTGGTGCGCGGCGAAGAACGGGAACAGTGGGAAGCGCTGCGCACCTTGCGACGCAAGCTGGCCGAGGAGCATGGGGTACCGCCTTACGTCATCTTCCCGGACTCGACCTTGCTGGAGATGCTGCGCAGCCAGCCTGCAACGATGGCCGACATGGCGCGAGTCAGCGGTGTGGGGGCGCGCAAGCTGGAGCGATACGGTGCGGCGTTCCTGGAAGTCCTGGGTGGGGGCGCTCCGGCGGCGCGTACCGTGACCGATCTGCGGCATGAGCTGATCAGCCTTGCGCGGGCGGGCATGACGCCGACCCAGATCGCCGGTCAGCTGCAGTGCTCTGAAAAGAATGTCTACGCGATGCTGGCCGAGGCGGTGGGCAATCAGCAATTGTCGTTGCAGCAGGCGCTGGACTTGCCTGAAAACCTGCTCGGGGAGATCCAGGATGCGTTTCTGGATGGCGAAGGGGAGTTGCCGCCCGTTTCTTCCATTGCCAGCCTGTTCGCCGGGCGCGTACCGGAGGGCGTGCTGTATTGCGTTCGGGCCGCGTTGCAGTCCGAATTCGAGATCTGACGCCTACATAGGGGCCCCGGTGGACCTCGGCTCGCTCTACGGCCCATCGTCCATCATTACGCAGGTCCGCCCCCTTCGCGTCTGCCAGCCCCTCGTGCGACGAAACACCGCGTCGCACCTCTTGCCTCGTCAGGGCCTCCATGGTTAGCTGCCTATTAATTAGGAATCGTCTTTAACCATTGAGTTACTTATGCCGTTGACTGAAGAACATCGCTTTGGCATGCAACTGGCCAACCTGTCCCGAGGCTGGCGAGCCGAGCTTGATCGCCGTCTGGCCGACTTGGGCTTGTCCCAGGCGCGCTGGCTGGTTCTGCTTCATCTTTCTCGCTTCAACGAGGCCCCGACCCAACGCGAACTCGCGCAGAGTGTCGGCGTCGAAGGTCCGACATTGGCTCGGCTGCTCGACAGCCTGGAGAATCAAGGCCTCGTCCGGCGCCAAGCCGTGGTTGAGGATCGTCGGGCGAAGAAAATTCTGCTGTCCGACACCGCTGCGCCTCTGATTGAAAAGATCGAGACCATTGCCACCGCGCTGCGCCATGAGCTATTCGAAGGCATCGACGAGCAAGACTTGCGTGTTTGCATGCGCGTGCACTCGACCATCCTGGCGAATCTGGAGAAATCCTGACGGCATTGGCCCAGACCCGTGACAAATACGTTGAACCTGCCGAAACATCCTGTTCTATTTGCAGCCATAATGCTGGTGTTCATTAAGAAATTTGCAGGGAAGCCTGCCTCATAAGGGTTCGCATGCTGAAGAGTTTTCTGGCCGGTCGTCGGCGCGGGAGTCACGGATCGTTTCGCGTTCAGTCAGGTCGTCGTGTGGGGTTGCTGGCCGCAGCCATCGCTTCGGCGGCCATCCTGCACAGTTCCACGGCGGCTGCACTGGGGTTGGGCGATATCACTCTGCACTCGGCCCTGGGCCAGCCGTTCAACGCGGACATCGAATTGATCGAGGCTGGCGGGCTGACCCCGGAAGAAATTCTCGTCACCCTGGCGTCCGCCGAGGCGTTCAACAAAGCGGGGGTGGAGCGGCTGTTCTTTTTCAACGACCTGCGCTTTACCCCGGTGATCCGTGGCAATCGCGCGGTCGTGCGAGTCGAATCGCACAAGCCGGTCACTGAACCGTACATGGATTTTCTGGTGCGCCTTTCGCGTCCTAACGGTGATCAGTTGCGCGAGTACACCGTGTTGCTGGACCCGCCCAATTCTCCGGCCGGGCTCGCCGCCACGCGCAGCCGCACCCAGTCGCCAGCCACGGCCACTCAAAACGATCAGTCCCGTTTCCCGGTCGCCCCACCCAAAGCGGTACAGGGCAAGCACTACACCGTCGTGTCGGGCGACACCCTGGCGGGGATCGCACGCCAGCTTCAAGCCGCTGGCAGCAAGTCGTCATCGACCGACCTGATCAGCGGCATCCAGGCGCTGAACCCGCAAGCGTTTCCCAATGGGGAGCGTAGCCAGTTGAAAATAGGGCAGAGCCTGTTGCTGCCCGATGCCGCTGCAGAGCCGAAGGTGGCTGCTCCCGTGTCCACAGCCGCCGGGTCGCCACCCCCTGCGCCTGTTTCCGGTACCGCACCGCCGAACGCTGCCGAACAATTGACCGCCACGGCCATGGAAAACCAGACGTTGGCGAAGGCGGTCGATGATCTCAAGGCCCAAGTGCAACAGATCTCCGAGGACAAAACCGCCAAGGACAAGCAGATCATCGAGTTGCAGACCCAACTGGCGGAGATGAAGGCCCTGGCCGCGCGTCCAGCCCCGACGGCGGCAGCGGCTCCTGCCAACGTGGCCCCCGTTCAGAAGGTCGAACCTGCTCAGCCCGCCGCCGCGCCAGCCCCGGCCCCTGCTCCGGTCCCAGTGGACGATGAGTTTCCCTGGACCACCGTGCTGGCGGCGTTGCTGCTGTTGATTTTGCTATTGGCGCTGGCGTGGTCGGTCCGGCGCAACCGGATCAGAAACGCGCTAGAGCCAGTGCCGGACGCTGCCGAGGCCATCGTCAAACCGGCACAGACGGTCACGCCAGTGTTCGAGGTGCCCGCAGTGACTCCCCGCCCTCTGACGACGGCGTCACCTGCCGCGCCCGCCGCTCCGGCAGGCCAACGTCTGGCAGGCGCCGCGACCGATGCCTTGGATGGCGCCAGCATCTACATTGCCTATGGCCGGTTCGCCGAGGCCCTGGCCATTCTGCGCGATGCCCTGAAGACTCAACCGCAGCGCACTGACGTCCGCCTGCGCGTCCTCGAACTGTTGGGCGAGCAGGGCGACATAGCTGGCTTCAATGAAGAAGAGAACATCCTGCTGGGTCACGGCGTTGAACCTGAAAAACTCGCCGAGATCCGCGCGCGCTATCCAAAGCTCAAGGTTGAAGCGGCGTCGGCACCTGAGCCGGAACCCGAACGGTCGTCCTCCCTGGCCCCGGCTGCCGTGGTGGGGCCCGCGGTCGTTGCGGCGGCCACCGCACACGCCGCGCAAGGCGCGAATGAAAACGCGCCTCTGCAACTGGATGAAAGCGCCGCTGCCGCCTTGAACCCTGAACCGGTCGATGATTTCCAGCTCAATCTCGATGACCTTTCGCTGGATGCCGATTGGGATCTGGTCGATCCATTCGACAGCACCCCTGTGCGCAAGCCCGAGACCGCGGCGGAGCCAGAAGTCGATCCTTCGTTCGCATCGGACCTCACTCAGTTGCCCGAAGTGTTCGAAATGCCGGAGGAGCAATTTCTCAGCGATTACGCCGAGGAGGAGGCCGCGCCCGCGTTCGAGGTGGAGTTCGAGCCCGCTCCGGAAACCGCTTCGGTCGCCCAGAGCGCCAGTGACTCGCTGGACGACGAGTTCCTCGACAGTTTTCTTTCCGATGACATCGAGTTCGATCTGATGGAGTTGGACAGCGAGCCTTTGAGCAAGCTCAACGAGGCGCAAGTGTTGATAGACGAGGGCAACATCGAAGACGCCCGCCGTCTGCTGCGGGAAGTGATCGATGAGTCCGACGACGGCCTCCAGCAATCGGCCCGCGATCTGCTGGCCGGTCTGGACTGAACGCCATGACAGACAAGCCTGAAATCGTCATCACGTACTGCACGCAATGCCAGTGGTTGCTGCGCGCGGCCTGGCTGGCTCAGGAACTGCTCAGCACCTTCGGCGATGATCTGGGCAAGGTTTCGCTGGTGCCTGGCACGGGTGGCGTGTTCGTCATTTCCTGCAATGGCGTGCAGATATGGGAACGCAAGGCTGACGGTGGTTTTCCGGAAGCCAAAACCCTCAAGCAGCGGGTTCGTGATCAGATCGATCCGCATCGCGATCTTGGTCACAACGACCGCCCGTCCAGCCTCGACAACTGACGCGAGTTATCGGAGGCGCGCCATCTTTAATGGATGGGGGCTGTTCGTCCAGCGCCACTGCGGCGGCCTCCAGGGCTCGATTGCCATCGCACTGCGTGCCGAGAGGGTGACGTGGCTCGCGCGGCCCTAATGGCTGTCATCAAACGTCAATACCTTCGTCATGTGCACTTCACCCCACCGGTCCACCCTTGTGGAAACCCGAGTGGAGGCTGTCCATGAGCATTGCCGAACATCTGAAGCCCAGCCGTAAACAGCGTGTCCGGACCCTGTGGATTTCAGATGTGCACTTGGGCACCCGGGACTGCCAGGCCGAGCACCTGGCGTCCTTCCTCAAACGCTATCATGCCGACAGGATCTATCTGGTCGGCGACATCATCGACGGCTGGAAACTGCGCGGTGGCATGTACTGGCCGCAAGCGCACACCAACGTCATCCGTCGCCTGCTGACGATGAGCAAGCGCGGCACTGAGGTCATCTATGTCACGGGCAACCACGACGAATTCCTGCGTCGCTATTCGAAACTGATCCTGGGCAACATCCATCTGGTGGACGAAGTCGAGCATGTCACCGCCGACGGGCGTCGATTGCTGGTGATTCATGGCGATCAATTCGACGTCATCACCCGCTACCACCGTTGGCTGGCGTTTCTCGGCGACTCGGCCTATGAGTTCACCCTGACCCTCAACCGCTGGCTCAACCACTGGCGCGCCAAATACGGCAAGGGCTACTGGTCGCTGTCGGCGTACCTGAAGCACAAGGTCAAAACGGCGGTGAATTTCATCAGTGATTTTGAGGAGGCCATCGCCCGCGAATGCCTGCGGCGGGGGCTGGACGGCGTGGTCTGCGGGCACATCCACCACGCGGAAATCCGCCAAGTGGGAGGGGTGGAATACCTCAACTGCGGCGACTGGGTGGAGTCCTGCACGGCATTGATCGAACACTGGGATGGCACCATCGAACTGTTCAGATTGGCCGAAGCCCACCTGCAGGCGAAGACCGCGCCGGTGCCAGCGTTGTCCGACACCGTCTGAGCAACGACGGCGGTCAACGGTCACCACGGGGGGGCAGCGACAACAGGTTTCAGGCGCTCAGGAAGCCCTGTCATTCACCACGCTGATAAGGCGCTATCAGAAGGCAACCCGGCCTGTGAGCATGTCTTTGTACATCACAAAATCGCCCAACAGGCTGTAGAAGGGGTGCTTGAACGTGGCCGGGCGATTCTTCTCGAAAAAGAAATGACCGATCCAGGCAAAGCTATAGCCGGCCAGCGGCAACACCCAGAACAACAGCCAATGCCCGCTGAATAGAGCGCTCGCGGCAATCAGGATGACCAGCGTCGTGCCGACGAAATGCAAGCGACGGCAGGTGCTGTCCCGGTGCTCCTGTAGGTAAAAAGGATAGAAGTCGGCGAAACGCTCGAAGCTCTTGAGGTTTTCCACTGCACGCCTCTCTTGTTGTTTGTCAGATCTACAGTCTAGCGGAGGGTACGTGGCGGCCAGTGACAATGGGTGCCAACGTAGTATCCTTCGGCTATCGGTCGCCAAGGGGCGAGCGATCGGTGACCTGAAGACGGGGCCATGGAAAAAACGACTTCTTCGAGCTGGGCGATGGGGATCGTCAAATCCCTCGAAATGGACGGCCTGGACTGCCGCGCACTGTTCGAGGAGTTGGGTCTGATCTATGCCGACCTTGAGAACCCCGATGCGCGGTTTCCCCAGGACGGCATGACCCGGCTGTGGCAGCGTGCTGTGGAACTGTCAGGCAACCCGGCAATTGGCTTGAACATCGCGCGGGTCGTTCGCCCGGCTTCGTTCAGTGTCGCCGGGTACGCGTTGATGTCCAGCCGTACCCTCAAAGAAGGCTTCGAGCGGCTGGTGCGCTACCAGCGCATCATCGCGGACAGTGCGGACTTGAGCTTCCGTCTGCTGCCTGAAGGGTATGCGCTGATTCTGACCGTCCACGGCGATCTGCTTCCGCCTACTCGCCAAAGCGCCGAAGCTTCCCTGGCGTTTGCCCTGGCCTTCTGTGGCTGGTTGACGGGGCGCCCGCTGCATCCTCGGCAGGTGCTGATCCAGGGTGACACGCCGAAAAACCTGGAACCCTACAAAAAGTTCTTTCACGCCCCGCTGACCTTCAATGCCCCTTACGACGCCCTGGTATTCGAGCGCGCCGACATCGAAGCGCCGCTGCCCACGGCGGATGAAGCGATGGCCAGATTGCACGACCGCTTTGCGGGGGAGTTTCTCGCCCGTTTTGCCAGCAACCGGGTGACCCACCAGGCGCGGCAGGTACTCTGCCGCCTGCTGCCGCGCGGCGAACCGAAGCGAGAGGCTGTGGCGCAAAGCCTGCATCTTTCGCAGCGCACCCTACAGCGCCGTCTGCAGGAGGAGGGCACCAGCTTTCAGACCCTGCTGGACGATACCCGTCGCGAGTTGGCCGAGCAGTACCTCGCGCAGCCGCAGATGACCCTGCTGGAAATTGCCTATCTGCTGGGGTTCGCCGACCCCAGCAATTTTTTCCGGGCGTTTCGTCGTTGGTTCGACGAAACGCCCGGCGAATATCGAATCAGAAAATCGATCGCATGATCCTCTCGTAGCCGACTCAATGCCGCCAGAACGCCGGAACGCACAGCACCAGAATGGTGATGATTTCCAGCCGACCCAAGAGCATCCCCGCCGACAGAATCCATTTGGCGGCATCCGGCAACGTCGAGAAGTTGCCTGCCGGGCCGATGGTTTCGCCCAAGCCTGGGCCTACGCCCGACACCGTGCTCGCGGCGCCCGTCAGTGCGGTCATCCAGTCCAGCCCGAGCAGCGAAAGCAACAGGGCGATCAGGCAGATCGTGATGGTGAAGAAGAACGAAAACGTCAGGATCGAGCGCACGATTTCATCGTCCAGCCGATGGCCGTTGTACTTCTGTTTGATGACCGCGCGAGGATGAATCAACTGGTTGAGGTTGGCCTTGAGCAGGATGTAGGCGACCTGAAAGCGGAACACCTTCACCCCACCGGCCGTCGAGCCGGAGCAGCCGCCGATGAAGCCCAGATAGAAGAAGAACATCAGCGCGAAATTCCCCCACAGGCTGTAGTCCCCCAGCGCGAAGCCGGTGGTGGTCAGCACCGAGGTGGTGTTCAGGGCGACGTGTCGCAGCGCCTCGTACCATGGCAGGTCGGTGGTCACCCAGTACCACAGCGTCATCACCAGCCACGTGACCAGCAGCAGCCCGATGAAGCCTTGCACCTGTTGGTCCTTGATCAGCGCGTTGCGATGGCCACGCAGGGATGCAACGTACAGCGTGAACGGCAGGCTGCCGAGGATCATCACCACGATGGCGACCCAATGCACGGCGGGTTGTGGCCATTTGGCGAGGGACAGGTCGGATGTGGAAAAGCCTCCAGTGGAAATGGCCGACATCGCGTGGTTGATGGCGTCGAACAGGCTCATGCCCGCCCACCAGAATGCCAGGCTGCCCAGAACGGTGATGCTGACGTACACCAGCACGATGTATTTGGCGACCATGTGCGAGCGCGGCATGACCTTTTCGGAGCGATCCGAAGACTCGGTCTGGAACAGGCGCATGCCACCGATGCGCAGCAGCGGCAGGATCGCGACCGCCATGCCGATGAAGCCGATCCCGCCCAGCCAGTGGAGCAATGAGCGCCAGATGAGGATGCCTGGCGACATGTTGTCGAGTCCGCTGAGCACCGTGGAGCCCGTTGCGGTGATACCGGACATGCTCTCGAAGAACGAGTCGGTGTAGCTGATGTGCTGCGTGAGCAGAAAAGGCAGCGCCGAGAAAATGCACACCACCACCCAACTGCTGACCGTCAGCAGGTACATGTCTCGAGGGCGCAGGTGCACATGTTCCGGGCGCCCAGGACCCACCAGCGCAAGGCCGGCGATAAAGGTCATGAGGCTCGACCAGAGAAATGACGGCATGTCACCGGTGCGGTCGAAAATGACCAGCGTGACCATGGGCACGACCATGGCGATGGCGAGGGTGATCAGGAAGATGCCGATAATGAAACCGATGGTGCGAAGGGTCGGCAACGCCATGCAGTCGCTCTGATCTGTGAGTGGAAAGGCGCTCATTCTACTCGCGGGCCAAGCGCTGTAAACCGAAGCACTTTCCGAGAATGATGTAAGAATGGCCTGTTACGTGGTCATTGACGTTCAAGAATCCGTCGTCGGCACTACAATGGCCCATCCATTCTCAGGAGACTCTTCAATGGAAGCGCTCGATGTACTGCTCAATCGTGTGTCCGTACCGCGGCTGATCGAACCGGCCCCGGACGCTGCCCAGCGTGAAATCCTCTTCGGGGCGGCTTTGCGGGCGCCTGACCATGGGGGGCTGCGGCCTTACCGCTTTCTGACCGTCGAGGGCGACGCGCGTCAGCGCATGGGCGACTTGCTGGCCGAAGCGTTGATCGAGAAGGGCGGGGGCGCGGATGAAAAGGCATTGGAAAAGGCCCGATTCGGCCCGCTGCGCGCACCGCTGGTGATGGTCGTCATCGCGAAACTGACCGACCATTTCAAAGTGCCCAAAAAGGAACAGGTCATCACTGCTGGATGCGCGGCACATGGCGTGTTGCTGGCCGCTTATGCAATGGGTATCGGTGCCGTGTGGCGCACCGGCGAGCTTGCTTATTCGCCCCATGTGGCAAAAGGCTTGGGACTGACCGCCGACGAAGAAGTCGTCGGATTTCTCTACCTCGGGACCCCTCAAAACCCGCCCCGGGAAGCGAGCAAGCCCGAGCTGTCCGCGTTCGTGAGTGCATGGCAGGGGTGAAGCCCCCTGCTGCCGGCGGACGGGGGGCGTCAGCGGTATGACAGCACTTCACTCATCGGCCATTCACCGGCGAATTCGGAAGCGGGCAACCTTCCAGAGCGAGGCTCAAATCTCCGGCGGCACCACGATGCTGGCGACGAACCCGCCTTGCGGATGGTTTTCGAACACCAGGTGCCCGCCGTGCTTCTCGGCGGCGCGTTTGGCGATGGCCAGGCCGAGGCCATAGCCTGGCGCCGTCTGGTTCGGCGCGCGATAGAACGGCTCGCCCAATTGCGCCAGCTGCTCGGCGCTGACGCCTGGCCCATGATCGCGCACGCTGATGCGCACGCCTTCGGCGGTCTGGTGAGCGCTCAATTCGATGGGCTGGCCAATCGGGTTGAAGCGCAGGGCGTTGCGCAACAGATTGTCGATCGCCCGTTCGAGTACGTTGGGCCAACCTTGAAGCCGTGCCTCGGGCGCGGCATCGACCACGATCGTCTGGTCAGTGCTGCTCAACTCGGTCTCGTCTTTCAGGTGGTGAAGCAGGCCCGGTACGTCCACCGCCGAAGCACTGCCCATGTCGGCGTCCAGTCGGGCCAGGGCTAGAATTTCACTGATCAGTTCTTCGAGGCGATCGCACTCGCGCGTCAACCGTGGCCAGAGTTTTTCGCGTTCAGCGGGCTCTGCGCGCTCCGCCAGCGCCAACGCAATGCGCAGGCGCGCCAGTGGCGAGCGCAACTCATGGGAAACATCGCGCAGCAGTTGGCGCTGGCTGACGATCAGGCTCTGCAACCGAGCCCCCATGCGGTTGAAATCATTGGCCAGCACGCCGAATTCGTCGCGCCGGTCCGCCAGGCGGGCGAGGCTGTTCTGCTGATAAGTGGTCTGACCCAGATCGTGCACTGCACCCCGTAGCCGACTGAGCGGGCGGGTAATCGAGAGGGTCACCAGCAGGCTGAAGAGGGTCAGGACGACTAGCGCGATAACCAAGGCACTGAGCGGCCACATCAGGCTCTGGCGGTGCCAGGCATCCAGTTCCGGGTGCGGGATGCGGTAGATCAGCAGGTAGGTTTCCTGGGTCTTGGGGCTGGTGTATTCCGCGGTGAGGCGGCGCCACGGAAGCGGGCGTTCGTCATCTTTCTGTTGACGCGCCTCGAACGCGGCCGCCCTTGGCGGAAACGTGCCAGGGATGACGGCCTCACCGCTGTCGTTCAATACCTGGACATCGAAGTGGTATTTGCGTTTGAGGTTCTGCAGATACTCTTGCGCCGGGCCTTCGCCCTGCTCTTCGTAAAGCTGCGTCCATTTCTGCGGCAGATTGTGCAGGCCGGGATGGCGGCTGAGGATCCAGGCATCCTGATTGAGCATGTGCCCCCAGAGGATCGACAGCCCGGCCACCAATGCGATCGCCAGCCAGAAGCTCGCGAGAATTCGCCAGAACAATGAACGCACGTAGAGCCCTCGATCCTGCCCCTGCACGAGGCGCGTTAAACAAGCATCCCGACACGCCGCGCAGGCGTGTCGGGTGGGGAGTTTACTGCCGCGGCCGCAAACCTGTTACTGGGTTTTTTGCGCTTTCTGCGCCTTCCAGGCTTCGAACTCGGCGCGTTCGGCGCGACGCTGTTCACGTTCCTTCTGCAACTGATCAAACGTCTTCTGCTGTTCAGGGGTCAGCATCGCACGGATATCGGCCTGGGTTTTCGCGTGCTTGGCTTCGATCTCATCCTTCATGGCCTTCTGGTCGGCGGGGGACAGTTTGGCCAGGTATTTCTGAGTGATTTCGGAACGGCCGCGCCATTGATCACCCATCAGCTTCCCGACCTGCTGACGCTGCTCGGGGGTCAGGTTCAGCCTGTCGAACGGCCCACGATGGTGGTGCATGCCCGGGCCATCGAAACCAGGGCCTCCTATCGGACCACCTTCTGGAGGCATGGCCATTGCGACGGTTGGCAGGGCTGCAGCGAACATCAAAGCCATCAGAGTCTTGCGCATGGTGAATCTCCTTGTCTCGGATCCGGCTCTGTGCCGGTTGTGGCCAGTTTAGGGAGATCAAGGTCAAGCGAGGTCAGGTGTGGGTAAAGCTTGGGTAAAGAGGGGGTAGCACTGAGCTGACACTGGCTGCTTTTCGTAGGAGAGCGCTTGCCCGCCATTGCGATAGGGCGGATACGTCTGTGCCATCAGATGCCACGCAATCGCGGGCAAGCGCACGCCTACACGTCATCGCGTCAAACCGTGTAGTAATAGCCGCGGCTACGTAAGGCCACGATGCGCGGCCTGCCATCGGCATGCGGGCCAATTTTCTTGCGCAGGTTGCTGACGTGCATGTCCAGGCTGCGGTCGTAGAGGGTCAACTTACGGCCCAGCGCCAGTTTTGCCAGCTCCTGTTTCTCCAACGGCTCCCCAGGCTGTTTCAAAAGCGCCTCGAGCAGACGGGCCTCGGAAACGGTGAGGGTGAACTCCTGATCGTCGATGGTCACCACGCCACGGGCCGGACTGAAGCACAGGTCGCCCAGTTCGATCTGGCTCGACACGGCTGCCGGGTGACTGCGGCGCAGCACCGCGCGCAGGCGGGCAGTCAATTCTCGAGGGTCGCAGGGTTTGGCCAGGTAATCGTCCGCGCCTAGCTCCAGGCCCAAAATGCGGTCGAGTGGTTCCCCGCGGGCCGACAGCATCAGCACGGGCAGATCGGGGTGGTCGGTGCGTAATTGCTTGAGCAGTTCCAGGCCGCTGCCGTCGGGAAGCATGACGTCCAGCACCACGGCTGCGGGAGCGGAATCGGCGAGCGCCTTGCGGGCGCTCTGGCCGTCATGGCATGCCTGGACCGCAAACCCTTCCTGGCTCAGCCAACTGCTCAGGAGCTCGCACAGCTCCTGGTCATCATCGATAAGTAACAGCTCGCTCATGACTCACTCAATTTAGCCATTGCCGACGCTGTCTACGCCAGCCGCTGGCAAAGATACCGCACAGCAGGGCGACCACTGCAACGCCGCCCCCCGTCACGAACCATTGTTGTTGCTCGGTCAGCACGCGCGCAGGCATGACTGATTGCGCTTCTTTGAGCTGCAATTTCAGCCTTTGGTTCTCCTGACGCAGGCGACCCAGTTGAATACTTTCGCGTTCTGCATCGGCATTGTGCAGTTGGCGCGTCAATTCTTCACGTTGCTTTTCGCTCTGCGCGAGTCGTTCCCGCAGTTCCACCAGTTCGCTGGCTGCAGGGGGGAGGGGCTGCGCAGGGTCGAAGGCATCGCTGGATTCCTCCGCTCGAGCGTCGAAACTGATTAGCGAAACGGCCAGCGCGGCCGCCAGCACACACCATGGACGTGGACGCATCTGCTCTCCTGACTAATCTCGCGGCGCAGGGTCGAAGCGCCGGGTTCATGGGCATTTGTCAGGGTATCGGCAAGGCAATGCGAATAATGAGCAGTCAGGTCCGACAGGGGCGAACCTGGCCGTGCACGGGGCCTTTGCAGAGAACGCTAGGGCAGGACTTGCTTGAACGGCTTCACTACGACGTGGTCGTAGACACCCGCTTTGATGTAGGGGTCCGCATCGGCCCAGGCCTGTGCGGCATTCAGTGATTCGAACTCGGCGACGATCAGGCTGCCAGTGAAGCCGGCCGGACCAGGGTCGTTGCTGTCGATGGCAGGCAACGGGCCCGCCAGGACAACTCGGCCTTCGTTTTTCAGCGCAGTCAGGCGTTCCAGGTGAGCAGGTCGTGCCTCAAGGCGTTTATCCAGCGAGTTGGCGACATCCGTTGCTACGATGGCGTAGAGCATTTCAGTCCTCGGTTTTTTTGGTGGAAGGCTCTGTCGATGCGTCCGCATCGCGAATATGACGGGCCAGGAAAATGCCTTGCCCAATCAGGAAAATCAGGGTCATGCCCAGGCTGCCGAAGACTTTGAAATCGACCCAGAAGTCTTGGTAGGTGAAGGCGACATATAGGTTCGCCGCACCACAGAATAGAAAGAACACGATCCAGGCGATGTTCAGCTTCGTCCAGATGGCCTGGGGCAGGGTCAGCGCGTGGCCCATGATCCGTTGGATCAGCAGGCGGTCACCGATGAAATGACTGCCAGCGAAAATCAGCGCGAACAGCCAGTTGACCACAGGAGCTTTCCATTTGAGGAAGGTTTCACTGTGAAAGGCGAGGGTCAGGCTGCCGAACACCAGGCAGGCGATGAGGGTCAGCCATTGGCTTTTCTCCAGCTTGCCCTGACGCACATACAGCACACCATAGACCACGATGGAACTGGCGATGAGCATTGCGGTGGCGCTGAAGATCCCGCCAACCATGAAGCTGTGACCCATGATATCGACGGCTTGGGGGCTGATTTTATAGACGACGAAGAACAGGATAAGCGGGATGAAATCGATGAATTGTTTCACAGTGAGAGCCAGAAGCTGGATGTGACGGCATAATAACAAACATCAATGACTGCGAAAGCGCCCCTATGAATGTCGACCTGCACTGTCACAGCACCGCCTCCGACGGCGCGCTTGCGCCTTCGGCGCTGGTCGCCCGCGCCTTCGAGCACGGTGTCAGAGTGCTCGCGCTGACCGATCACGACACCATCGAAGGCCTCGAAGAGGCCCGCACCGCGGCGCATGCATTGGACATGCAACTGATCAACGGCATCGAGCTGTCCTGCACCTGGGGCGGCGCCACCATCCACATTCTGGGTTACGGCTTTGATGTCGATGCCCCGCCATTGCGGGAAGCCATTGAGCAATTGCACAGTGGACGCTGGCTGCGGGCCGAGGAAATCGGCCGCAAATTGGCGATGAAAGGTATGCCTGGTGCGCTGGAAGGCGCGCGCGCCGTTCAGAGAGCCCTTGGGGACAGCGGAAACGCACCCGCCCGACCTCACTTCGCCGATTTTCTGGTCAATGAAGGCTTCGTCAAGGATCGCGCCGAGGCCTTTCGCAAATGGCTGGGTGCAGGCAAGCTGGGCGATGTGAAGCAGCACTGGCCGACGCTCGAAGACACGGTCGCCACCTTGCGAGCGGCCAACGCCTGGGTCAGCCTTGCCCATCCATGGCACTATGATTTTACTCGCAGCAAACGTCGCAAGCTGGTTGCGGATTTCCTGCAGGCTGGGGGCCAGGCAATCGAAGTGGTGAACGGCTTGCAGCCCGCCGATCAGGTGGGCAGCCTGGCCATCCTGGCTCGGGAATTCGGCCTGCTGGTGACCGCGGGAAGCGACTTCCACGCCCCCGGCGCCTGGTCCGAAATAGGCGTCTACCGTCCATTGCCGGAGGATCTGCCGTTGTTATGGCGGCGATTCACACATGACCCGTCCACTGCCGTCTGAACAGGAAACTACCGTGAGTCAATTTTTCCAGGTCCATCCGGAGAACCCGCAGGCGCGCCTGATCAAACAGGCCGTGGACATCATCAAGCGCGGTGGCCTGGTGGTGTACCCGACCGATTCGTCCTATGCGCTGGGTTGTCAGATGGGTGACAAAAACGCTGTCGAGCGTATTCGTCGTCTGCGGCAGCTGGACGATAAACACAATTTCACCCTCATGTGCTGCGACCTTTCGCAATTGGGGCTGTTCGCGAAGGTCGACACGGCCGCATTTCGGGAACTCAAGGCGCATACGCCGGGGCCGTACACCTTCATCCTCAATGCCACGCGGGAAGTCCCGCGCCTGGTGCTTCACCCGAAACGTCGCACCATTGGCTTGCGGGTCCCGCGTCATCCCGTCGCGCAGGCGTTGCTGCAGGAACTGGGCGAGCCGCTGATGAGCGTGAGCCTGATCATGCCGGGGGAAGACTTGCCGATGAGCGATCCCTACGAGATGCGCGAATTGCTCGAGCATCAGGTCGACCTGATCATCGACGCCGGGCACGGTGGCGTTTCGGCGTCCACGGTGGTCAACCTGTCCGAAGGTGAGCCGCAAGTCGTCCGCGTCGGCTGTGGTGATCCAACGCCTTTCGGGGTCGCTGTCGAGTGACGGAGGCTCAAGCACTGGACCCCCAGGCGGGCGCCCAGCAGGAACTCCCATTCGCCGTGGTCTATGGGCAGGCCGTCACGCAAATGCCGGTCGACCTGTATATCCCACCCGATGCGCTGGAAGTGTTTCTTGAGGCCTTCGAAGGGCCGCTCGATCTGCTGCTGTACCTGATTCGCAAGCAGAACATCGACATCCTCGATATCCCGGTCGCGGAGATCACACGCCAGTACATGGGCTACGTCGAGTTGATGAAAACGGTGCGTCTAGAGCTGGCGGCCGAGTACCTGGTGATGGCGGCCATGCTCGCCGAAATCAAATCGCGAATGTTGCTCCCGCGCTCGGAAACCGCCGAAGAGGAAGAGGACGACCCGCGTGCCGAACTGATTCGCCGCTTGCAGGAGTACGAGCGCTTCAAGGCGGCCGCCGAGGCTATCGATGAATTGCCTCGTGTCGGCCGCGAAGTGGTGGTGCCCAAGCTCGATGCGCCGCAGGCGCGGGCGCGCAAGCTGTTGCCGGATGTCGCGCTGGAAGAGCTGCTCATGTCCATGGCCGAGGTGTTGCGCCGCGGCGACATGTTCGAAAGCCATCAGGTGAGCCGGGAAGCGTTGTCCACCCGCGAGCGTATGAGCGACGTGCTTGAACGGTTGAAAGGCGCGGGTTTCGTCCCCTTTGCCGAGTTGTTCACGGCAGAGGAGGGGCGACTGGGTGTCGTCGTGACGTTCATGGCGGTGTTGGAACTGGTCAAGGAGCAACTGGTCGAGCTGGTGCAGAACGAGCCGTTCGCTGTCATTCATGTACGGGCGCGAGCCGAGTAATAAGCAAGAGCGAATTGATGAACCTCAACGACCCCCGTGAACTCGCCCCTCTGCTTGAAGCCTTCCTGTTGGCGTCCGGCAAACCGCAATCGCTCGAGCGGCTCTACGAGCTGTTCGAAGAAGGCGAACGCCCGGAACCGGCGGTGTTCAAGAAGGCCCTCACATTGTTGGGCAAATCCTGTGATAACCGCGCGTTCGAGCTGATGGAAGTGGCGTCCGGTTATCGCCTGCAGATTCGCGAGAAATTCGCGCCTTGGGTGGGGCGCCTTTGGGAAGAACGACCGCAACGCTACTCGCGCGCGCTGCTGGAAACCATGGCGCTGATCGCCTATCGCCAACCGATCACACGGGGAGAGATCGAGGATGTACGGGGTGTGGCGGTCAACAGCAACATCGTCAAGACGTTGATGGAACGCGAGTGGATCAGGATCGTCGGCTACCGTGACGTGCCGGGCAAACCGGCGATGTTCGCCACCACCAAGGCATTCCTTGATCATTTCAACCTCAAGAGCCTGGAGCAATTGCCACCCTTGGCCGACTTGCGTGAGATGGAGGCCGAGCCCGTGCTGGAGTTCGACGACGCGCCGGTGCCCGACCATCTGCAAGCCATGGCGGACGCCGCGTTGGCCGAAGAGGGCGAAGCCGAGCCGGAACCGCCTCGGGACGAAACCAGCTTCCGCAGCCTGCTCGCCGAACTGGACACCATGGAGCAGGGTCTTAAAACCGACTTCGATGACCTATTGCCCGATGAGGCCGATAAAGTCTCTGAATTGGAAGATGCGCCGCCAGACGACCAAGATCCACGCTGACGGCGTGGGCTGCGAGAGCGTTTGCCTCGACTCCCGGGCCGTCGAGTACTGGCGGAAGCCCCCTTCAGCGCAGCGAAACAATTCACCAGGTCTCTCACGTGAGCACGAAAGATCCCTGCATCAGCATTTGCAAATTCGATGACGACATCTGCCGCGGCTGCGGGCGCAGCAAGCGGGAGATCAAGTCCTGGAAGAAAATGGACAAGGACGAAAAACGCGCCGTGCTGGCGGCGTCGGCAGCGCGCCTGAAAGACTTGAAAAAGGCCGCCGGTCGGCGGAAAAAGAAATAAGGCGGATATTTTCATCTAGTCTCTGATGCGCGACGTGCGCCAGGGGCGTATGATTCGCGGCCTTTTGGCGAACCTCACTCGCCAAGACATTTCAGTTTCAGCCCACGCTCTGGCCTTCAGAGTCGGGCAACAGGCCATGCCCGCTCGCGCATGACCCTGATTCGACACACCGGGAGGTGCCCAGATGAGTGAACAAGACAAGCAAGAAACCGAGATCCGCCCCGCAGGCGAGAAACTGCAGAAAGTGCTGGCGCGGATCGGCGTAGGGTCGCGTCGTGATGTCGAAGCCTGGATCGGCGAAGGCCGGATCAAGGTCAATGGCGTCGCGGCCACCCTGGGCCAGCGCGTCGACCTGCACGATGCGATCACGGTCGATGGCCGAGTGATCAAGCGTGAGGAAGGGGCCGAAACGGTCCGTCGCGTGATCATCTACAACAAGCCGGATGGCGAAATCTGCACCCGCGACGACCCGGAAGGCCGTCCAACCGTGTTCGACCGCCTGCCGCGCCCGAAAGAAGGCCGCTGGATCAACATCGGTCGCCTGGACATCAATACCACCGGTCTTCTGATGTTCACCACCGATGGTGAACTGGCAAACCGCCTGATGCATCCGTCGTTCGAAATGGACCGTGAATACGCTGTGCGCGTGCGCGGCGAGGTCGATGACGACATGCTGTTGCGCCTGAAGAACGGCGTGATCCTCGAAGACGGTCCGGCGCGTTTCACCGATATTCAACAAGCGCCGGGTGGCGAGGGTTTCAACCATTGGTACCACTGCGTGGTGATGGAAGGCCGTAACCGTGAGGTGCGGCGTCTGTGGGAATCCCAGGGTCTGGTGGTCAGCCGGCTGAAACGCGTGCGTTTCGGTCCGGTATTCCTCAATTCCGACCTGCCAATGGGGCGCTGGCGCGAAATGAGCCAGCAGGAAGTCGACATCCTCAGCGCCGAGGTCGGCCTCAAACCTGTTGCGATGCCGCAGATGAACGCCAAGGCCAAAGACCGTCTGGAGCGCTTGCAGCGGCAACACTCCCGCCCGCTGAGCAAGAACGAGCGGGTGCGTCAGTTGCGTCCGGCGCGTGATGCGTCGTCGTCCGAAGCAGAGCGTCCTGCACGCAGCCCAGCCGACAGCGGGCGCCCCGCGCGTACGCCGCGCCCAGCGGTGGAAGGTCGTACCGGCGGCCGCGCGACGCCAGTGGCGGAGCGGCCGAGCGAGGTGGCCAAGCGGCCAACCAAGCCGAAAGCGACGCGTCCCGGCATCAAGCTGAGCGACGACAAAGCGCCTGCGAGCAAGCGCCGCGGTGCTCCCAATGGTCGCCGCAAGCCTGAATGATGCAGGTTTGAGCTAAAAAAACGCCAGTCCCTGTGACTGGCTTTTTTTTGGGGGACATCCTCCTACGCCCACGTAGGGTGGACATCGGTTCGGCACCGTCTGGTTTGGGGTGTACAATGCCGCGCGTTTTTTCTGTGATCCATGGGCGCCTGCGCGCCATCCATTCGGGGTTACCCACCTCGTTTCCATTCCGCTGCGCCATAAGCGCGTCGGGTTCGATTCCGTCACAGACAAGAACAATAAGGTGACACTGAAATGAGTGAACACATGTCCCATTCGGGTGACTTGAAGCGCGGCCTCAAAAACCGCCATATCCAGCTGATTGCCCTCGGTGGTGCTATAGGCACCGGGCTTTTCCTGGGATCTGCCGGGGTTCTCAAATCGGCCGGCCCGTCGATGATTCTGGGCTATGCCCTGTGCGGTTTCGTTGCCTTCATGATCATGCGCCAACTGGGCGAAATGATCGTCGAAGAGCCGGTCGCCGGGTCTTTCAGCCATTTTGCGCACAAGTACTGGGGTGGCTTCGCCGGCTTTCTGTCCGGCTGGAACTGCTGGGTGCTGTACATTCTGGTGGGCATGTCGGAATTGACTGCCGTCGGCAAATACGTCCAGTACTGGTGGCCGGAAGTCCCTACCTGGGCCTCGGCCGCGGTGTTTTTCGTGATGATCAACGTCATCAACCTGGCCAACGTCAAAGTGTTCGGCGAGACCGAATTCTGGTTTGCGATCATCAAGGTCCTGGCCATTCTGGGCATGATCGCTCTGGGCAGCTACCTGCTGGTCAGCGGCAACGGTGGCCCGCAGGCCTCGGTCAGTAACCTCTGGGATCGCGGCGGGTTTTTTCCCAATGGCGTCAGCGGGCTGGTCATGGCGCTGGCTTTCATCATGTTCTCGTTTGGCGGCCTTGAGATGCTGGGCTTCACCGCTGCCGAAGCCGATCAACCGAAAACCGTCATTCCCAAAGCCATCAATCAGGTGATCTACCGCATCCTGATCTTCTACATCGGTTCGCTTGGGGTGTTGTTGTCGTTGACTCCCTGGGATGCTCTGCTCACTGACCTCAATGCATCGGGCGATGCCTACAGCGGCAGCCCGTTCGTGCATGTGTTCTCCATGCTTGGCAGTACGACGGCGGCTCACATTCTCAACTTCGTGGTGCTGACCGCCGCGCTGTCGGTGTACAACAGCGGCACGTATTGCAATGCGCGGATGCTGTTCGGCATGGCTGAGCAGGGCGATGCGCCGCAATCGCTGGCGAGGGTGGATGAGCGTGGGGTACCCGTGCGGGCCATCTTGGTCTCGGCGGCCGTCACGCTGATTGCGGTGCTGCTGAACTACCTGATTCCGCAGGACGCGCTGCAGTTGCTGATGTCTCTGGTGGTTGCGACGCTGGTGATCAACTGGGCCATGATCAGCATCTCGCACCTCAAGTTTCGTCAGTACCTCATCAGCAAGGACCGCCAGCCAACGTTCAGGTCG
Source organism: Pseudomonas sp. GD03842 (assembly GCF_029841165.1). Lineage (NCBI taxonomy): Bacteria > Pseudomonadati > Pseudomonadota > Gammaproteobacteria > Pseudomonadales > Pseudomonadaceae > Pseudomonas > Pseudomonas sp. GD03842. Next base: position 52,505 of record NZ_JAOCEA010000020.1, read on the forward strand.
CTCTGGTATCCGTTCGGCAATTACGTGTGCCTGGCCTTCGTGGTGATGATTCTGGTGATCATGCTGATGATTCCCGGCATCCGCATTTCGGTCTACGCGATCCCGGTCTGGCTGGTCGCGATGGGGCTGTTCTACATCGTCAAGATCCGGCGTCATGCCGAAAGCCAATCGATGGCGCAACGCAACTCGATTATCAAGTAGTGTGGGGGGGCGCGCCGATGGCCCGGTGCGCATTCACTCCTGCGTAAAGCGTCGGCTGAAGCGACCGTTCTGCCGACGCTGACTCCCCGCCAGTGAAACCCTCCTCACCGAGCGGTGAAGGCCCTGATATGACGTCTCGATACGGGCAACCCCATGTTGATCATTTCCAACAACGTCCACCTGCCTGACCACGAAGTGGAACTGACCGCAATCCGCGCTCAGGGCGCTGGCGGGCAGAACGTCAATAAGGTCTCGAGCGCGGTGCATCTGCGTTTCGATATCAACGCATCGTCCCTGCCGCCGTTCTATAAGGAGCGGCTGCTCGCTTTGCGCGACAGCCGCATTACCAGTGATGGTGTGATTGTCATCAAAGCTCAGCAATACCGAACGCAAGAACAGAATCGCGCGGACGCGTTGGAGCGGCTGACCGAGTTGATCGTCAGTTCGGCGAAGGTCGAGAAGAAGCGCCGACCGACAAAGCCGACGCTGGGGTCGAAAACCCGTCGGCTGGAAGCAAAGTCCAAACGCGGATCGATCAAGGCAGGGCGGGGGAAGGTCGACTTTTGACGAGCTGTCGCGGGCCGCTCTTGGCCCTTGATCGGCGGCAGGTTCAGTTCCTCACAAACCCGTAGCCGTTTCTCGCATCACCTTCGCCTGTTTGTACAGGTAGATGCTCAATCCCAGTCCGCCCAGTGACGCCAGCGCCGCGAACAGGAATATCGAGGAAAAGCCAAAGCCTGACGCCACTGCGCCGGCCAGAGGGCCGGTGATACCCAGTGAAAGGTCGATGAACAGGGAGTACGCACCCACGGCGGCGCCACGGCTCGAAGCGGGTACCAGGTTGACCGCCTCGACCCCCAGCGCCGGAAACACCAGCGAGAAACCAAAGCCGGTCAGTGCTGCCCCGGCCAGCGCCAGGTTTGGATTGGGAGCCAACCACAGCAGCAGCAATCCCAGCGCTTCGACGGACAGGCAGGCAATGGCCACACGAAAGCCACCGATTCGGTTGATCATGTTGCCGAACAGCAGCCGTGCACAGATGAAGCAGGCGCCGAACAGGCTCAGGCACAGCACCGCATTCGGCCAGGCGTGGCTGGCGTAATACAAGGTGATGAAGGTCGCGATGGTGCCGAACCCGATTGACCCCAGGGCCAGCCCCGTACCGTGGGGCAGCACGCGGCCAAGCACATGGAGAAAGGGCATCCGTTCCCCGTGGACGATCGGGGCCGGTGTCTTTTTCCAGGCCAGCGAGATGCCCAGCGCCGCCAGGAGTATGATGCTCACCCCCATCGACCACAGGCCGAGGGATTGGACCAGCAACACGCCCAGAGGAGCGCCGATCGCCAGCGCGCCGTAGCTGGCGATGCCGTTCCAGGAAATCACCTTCGCGGTGTTCCCGGCCCCGACCCGGCCGATGCCCCAGCCTATCGAGCCGGAACCGACCAGGCTTTCCGCGCTGCCCAACACCAGACGACCGACGAACAGGCACACCAGGCTGACCATTGGCCAGGCATCGAGCCAGCCCGCGAGCAGCATGAACACCCCGCTCAGACCACAACCAAACAGCCCGATGATCACGGCCTTTTTGGGCCCCTTGTTGTCGATGATCTTGCCGGCCTGAGGGCGGCTGAGCAGCGTGGCGAGGTACTGCACGCTGATGACCAGCCCCGCGGTGACTGCGCCGAAGCCCAGGTCGGTGTGCACATACCCCGGCAGAACGGCCAGTGGAATCCCGATGTTCAAATAACCGATGAAGGTGAAAAGGACGATGGAAACGACCTGCAGTGTGACGGCGATAGGGCGTTGGGGTGCGGCGCTTGAAGCGTCTGGCATGAGCAACAATCCACGATTACGGCTGGAAAGGAGGGGCGAGGGGTCGAACTGAATGAAGCGTAGACGCTTGAACGGCAAGCGATGCCACATGATAACGAGGCTTTCCCGTTCGTGGCAGTCGAAGGTTGAACCTGATGTGAATGGAAATTGGATCGCGTGGGGTCAGACGCTTCGGATCATTTAGCGGCGGGCGCCAGAAGCTGTGTCGTGACCAAGGCAGCCAGGGCATTTTCCAGGGTGCCGAAGCGAGCCAGCAGGGCCTGTTGTTTTTCTGGGGGTAAGCGGCTCCAGATCTCGATCATTTTCTCGGTGGTGCCGATCAGTGTTTGTGCCTGGGTGTCGGTAAATTCGGTCATGGTCCGTTCTCGAAGCCTGTCAGCCCTTATGGAAGTACGCCTGCGAGACGCTCTTGCATAGGGGCTGAGCGTCAGCCTTCAGCGTTGGCCTTGGGCTTTTTTGCTTTCACTCTTTTTTACACCCGCCTCCCGCTCGATCGGCTGACCGAGTTCACGACGGGCTGCTGCGCTTTGTTGGGTTTGGCTTGGGAAGGGGAAGTTCGGGATTTCGTGCATCGTCTGTCGCTCCTCACAAGTTGCTTGGTTCAGTCCGCTGAAGGTGCAGGTTACCCCATTCAGCGAACCTCCCTGAGCTGCCGGGCCGGCAGCGCGTCCATAAAACGCCACCGGAGGATACAGCACAACTGATGACAAACAGACGTTCAGCATGGCCGTTGGTCATGTAGTGGGCGTCTTGGCGCACAACCCGCCATCGACCAAGGCCTTGCCCCGGCGATTCAGTCCCTGCACACCGCCGCGAACGCTGCCGCCAGCGCGTCCAGGCGGCTGGCATCGATGCCGGCGACATTGGCCCGACCGGCGGCGACCATGTACACGCTGTGTTCTTTGCGCAGCCGAGCCACTTGGTCGTCGTTCATGCCGGTGTAGGAGAACATGCCCCGTTGCACGCCGATGTGTGCAAAGCGTTCGCCGAGCCCCAGGGGGGTCAGGGCCTCGACCAGCCCCTGACGCAATTGCGCGATACGGCTGCGCATGGCTTCCACTTCGTCCGCCCAGAGCGACTTGAGCTGCGGATCACCCAGAATCTCGGCCACGACTGCGGCGCCATGATCCGGTGGATTGGACCACAGGTTGCGGGCGGTGGCGGAAAGTTGGCTGCGGACATCGGCCAATTTCTCACTGCTGTCGGCACACACCAGCAATGCGCCCGTGCGTTCACGGTACAGGCCGAAGTTCTTCGAGCAGGAACTGGTGATCAGCAGCTCCGGTAATTCGGCGGCGAACAGGCGCACGGCCCAGGCATCTTCGTCCAGCCCTTCGCCGAAGCCCTGGTAGGCAAAGTCGATCAGTGGCAGCAAATTGCGGCGTTTGACGATTTTCAACACTTCATGCCAGTCATCGTGACTCAGATCGAAACCGGTGGGGTTGTGGCAACAGGCGTGGAGCAGGACGACATCGCCTTCCGGAATCCTGTCCAGGGTGTCGAGCATGGCCGGTACGTTGAGCCTGTTGTCGCTCCCCACGTAGGGGTAATGGCTGACGTGCAAGCCGGCTGCGGCGTAGATGGTCTCGTGGATCGGCCAGGTCGGGTCGCTCAGCCAGATGCCCTTGCCCGGCAGGCAGTTGGCGATGAAATCGGCGGACAGGCGCAGGGCGCCGGTGCCGCCAGGAGTTTGCGTGGCGCCGACGCGCTGATGCCGGATCAGCGGAGAGTCAGCACCCATGACCAGTTCACAGATCAGCGTACCGAACCGCGGCTCGCCATGACCGCCGATGTACGTCTTGGTCGGCTGGGCGTCCACGAGGCGCTGCTCGGCCAGCTTGACGGCCCGGGGGATGGTGGTCAGCCCCTGCGCATCCTTGTACACACCGACGCCCAGATCGAACTTGTTCGGGTTCGGATCCTTGGCATACGCCTGGATCAGGCCCAAGATCGGATCATCGGGTACACGCTGAATCTGTGAGAAATGCATTTACTTACGGCCCTCGGCGCTCTTGGCCACCTCGTCAGTGCGGGCGGCCATGATGAAATCGTTGCGGTGCAACCCTTTGATGGAATGGCTCCACCAGGTCACGGTCACTTTACCCCACTCGGTCAGAATGCCTGGGTGATGACCTTCGGCCTCGGCAATTTCGCCGACCGCGTTGGTAAACGCCAGCGCAAATTTGAAATTCTTGAACAGCCAGGCCTTTTCCAGCTGCATCACGCCGTCCCGGACTTCGATGTTCCAGTCCGGAATCTGGCGCAGCAGCGTCGGGAGTTCGGCTTCGCTGACCTGCGGTGCGTCGGCGCGGCAGGCTTCACAGTGGTGTTGGCTCAGCGTGGTCATGATTGCAATCCTTGTTCAGACAGTAACGGGTTCGGAGGCCGGATTTTTCGGCGCGAAGCGGGGTGCATGAAGCCCGGCCTGCATGGCGGTTCGGACCATCTCCATGATGTCGGCATGGGCCAGATCGAACAGGCGCTTGAGGTCAGGCAGCACGAAGTAGAGCGGCTGCAGGATGTCGATGCGGTAGGGCGTGCGCATGGCTTCCACCGGGTCGAACGCCTGGTGCGCCGGTTCCGCCGACAGGCTGTACACGGTTTCCTTCGGCGAAGACAGGATGCCGCCACCGTAGATCCGGCGGCCGTGAGCGGTGTCCACCAGCCCGAACTCGATGGTCATCCAGTACAGACGGGCAAGATACACGCGTTGCTCTTTCGTGGCTGCCAGACCGAGCTTGCCGTACATGTGAGTAAATTCGGCGAACCAGGGGTTGGTCAACAGCGGGCAGTGTCCGAAGACTTCATGGAAGATGTCAGGCTCTTGCAGGTAGTCCAGCTCTTGCTCGGTACGGATGAACGTCGCCACAGGAAAACGCTTGTCGGCCAGCAGCTCGAAAAACGTCTGGAAAGGAATCAGCGCCGGAACACGGGCGACCTGCCACCCCGTGGCCTTGTCCAGCACATGGTTGATCTCGCGCAGTTGCGGGATTCGATCATGGGGCAATTTCAACTGCTCGATGCCGTCCAGGTAGTCCTGACAAGCTCGTTCTTCCACTACTTTCATCTGGCGGGTGATCAAGGTATTCCACACCCGGTGATCGGCCTCGGGGTAGTCGATGAAGCCGCTGGCGTCCGGTTCACGGGCGACATACTGCGTGCTCATGCTGCTCTCCTGTAGGTTTAATTGTTATCTGGAGCAAACGTGGGCCGATGGCCCGCTTGTCGCTATAGATAGCGTCTTTTCCGGCGATTCCGGATGAGGTTGGGGTCATCGGACGCGGAAAACACCAGGGTCACTGTAAAGAATTCCTGACGCAAGAAGTGTCGGCTTTTGGAATCGCGGGTAGCGAGCGCCCGTTTTCGCCCTGTCCTGTAACGTAAACTTGACGACGATTTGGCACCCGGCTCAAATCTTCTCGACACCTCCACCCGAGTGACTTTCCATGCGGATCAAAGTGCACTGCCAAAACCGCGTCGGCATTCTTCGCGACATCCTCGATCTTCTCGTCGCTTATGGCGTAAACGTGTCTGGCGGAGAAGTTGGGGGGGAGCATGGGGATGCGATTTATCTGCGCTGCCCGAACCTGATCAACCTGCAATTCAAGGCGTTGGTGCCGAAGTTCGAAACGATTCCCGGGGTATTTGGCGTCAAGCGGGTAGGCCTGATTCCTAGCGAGCGTCGGCATATGGAGCTGAATGCGTTGCTGGGGGCGTTGGAGTTTCCGGTTCTGTCCATCGACATGGCAGGCTCGATCGTGGCGGCCAATCGGGCAGCGGCGCAGTTGCTGGGGGTGCGTGTCGACGAGGTGCCGGGTATTCCCCTGTCGCGCTACACCGAGGACTTCGATCTGCCTCAACTGGTGCGAGCGAATCGTTCGCGGACCAATGGCTTGCGAGTCAAGGTCAAGGGCGACATCTTTCTCGCTGATATCGCACCCTTGCAGTCCGAGCACGAAGACAGCGAAGCCATGGCCGGAGCCGTGTTGACGTTGCACCGCGCGGATCGCGTCGGGGAGCATATCTACCAGGTACGCAAGCAAGAACTGCGGGGTTTCGACAGCATCTTCCAGAGTTCGAAACCCATGGCAGCGGTGGTCCGCGAAGCACGACGCATGGCGCCTCTGGATGCGCCGTTGTTGATAGAAGGGGAAACCGGAACCGGCAAGGAATTGCTGGCGCGGGCCTGCCACTTGGCGAGCCCGCGTGGCCAGGCGCCGATCATGGTGCTCAACTGCGCCGGGTTATCCGAGTCGATGGCCGAAACCGAACTGTTCGGGTACGGGCCTGGTGCTTTCGACGGTGCGCGGGCGGAGGGAAAATTGGGGCTGTTGGAACTGACGGCGGGCGGCACCCTGTTTTTGGACGGCGTCGGCGAAATGAGTCCGCGGCTACAGGCCAAATTGCTTCGCTACCTGCAAGAGGGCTGTTTTCGCCGTGTTGGAAGCGATGAAGAAGTCTTCCTGGATGTGCGAATCATCTGCGCGACGCAGGTGGACCTGTCCGAATCGTGCGCGCGGGGGGAATTCCGCCAGGATTTGTATCATCGGCTGAACGTACTGTCCCTGCACATTCCGCCGTTGCGGGAGTGCCTGGACGGTCTCGAGCCTCTGGTGCAGCATTTCCTCGACCAGGCGAGCCGGCAGATCGGCTGCCCGCTGCCCCGTATCGCGGTCGACGCGATGCGGCGGATGGAGCAATACCATTGGCCGGGTAACATTCGTCAGTTGGAAAATGCGTTGTTCCAGGCCGTTTCACTGTGCGAAGGCGGCCAGGTGAAGGCCGAGCATATCCGTCTGCCAGATTACGGCGCGCGCTCGCCATTGAACGACTTTTCGTTGGAGGGCGATCTGGAAGCCATTGTCGGGCGTTTCGAGAAGTCAGTTCTTGGTCAGTTGTATGGCCAATACCCTAGCAGCCGTTTATTAGGAAAACGATTAGGCGTTTCCCACACGACAATAGCTAATAAGTTGAAACAGTATGAAGTTGGGAATAAATAAAAGAGGCTTCGTTATTTACCTGTCACTGAAGCGCGAATGATTTCACGGCGGGCCGGCGGTGGCGTTGCAAGAACGCTGCCGCCGTCAGACCGTACTGCCACATGCGATGTCGCGTCAGGGCGGTCAGCCGTTGCTGCACCCGTTGCCCATCACCATGTACTCCATTATGTGACGCTGACCGCGGGAGTCTTCATAGGTCATGTGCTGCGGTACGACGGCACACACGTTAGGCGTATTGTCCACCGAAATGACCTTGGCGATGTCCGGATGGCTCGCGTAAGTGTAGTGCTCGATGCGTTGCTGTTGGGCAGCCACCTTCGCGCCCGATTCTTCTGCCATTGCCATGGCACTGAAACCACAAAGAGCCATTACCACCAGTGCAGCTTTCATTACATATTTCCTCTCAGTTGCTTCGTCAACTCGGTCGAACCGGAATTCTGTTCGGCAGGGTGCGCAAAACCCTTGTGGGGTTCTGTGTGAAGTCAGTTGTTACCAGGTTGGGTGAGTCGATCGACAAGCCGGAGTGGGGGGCGTTAGTTGTCAATCGTTTGCCGTGTTGGCGGAATGAAGTTTATGCCTCTCCCGGGCGGTTATATAGAAACCATTTTGATAAAGACTGTTATGCATTTCGGTAACAATCGTCGAAATGACGGAGTAAGGCGTTCGGTTCTCGTTCCTTGGTCGTAGTTCAAGCGGCAGGATTCGCCGAAAGGCGGGGCCTTTAGCGCTTTTCAGCGTTATGCTGAAGGCCGGTAAGACCATCGTCGAATGGCTTCCTGAGCCATCGGCGGATACAACGGGTCCATACAAAAACAACATTTCCACCGAGGTAAGAAAGATGAGTGCGGCTTCCCTGTACCCCGTTCGCCCTGAAGTGGCAGCCAATACGCTGACAGACGAGGCGACCTACAAGGCCATGTACCAGCAGTCGGTGGTCAACCCCGATGGCTTCTGGCGCGAGCAGGCCCAGCGCCTGGACTGGATCAAGCCTTTCACCCACGTCAAACAGACCTCCTTCGATGACCATCGTGTCGACATCAAGTGGTTCGCCGACGGCACGCTGAACGTTTCCTACAATTGCCTCGACCGCCATCTGGCCGAGCGCGGCGATCAGGTCGCGATCATCTGGGAAGGGGACGACCCCTCCGAGAGCCGCAACATCACCTACCGTGAACTGCACGAAGAAGTCTGCAAGTTCGCCAACGCCCTGCGTGGCCAGGATGTGCACCGCGGTGACGTGGTCACGATCTATATGCCGATGATTCCCGAGGCCGTTGTGGCGATGCTGGCCTGTGCCCGCATCGGCGCGATCCACTCCGTGGTGTTCGGCGGGTTTTCACCCGAGGCGCTGGCCGGGCGGATCATCGACTGCCGCTCTAAAGTGGTCATCACGGCCGACGAAGGCCTGCGCGGCGGCAAGAAGACTGCACTCAAAGCCAATGTCGACCGAGCGCTGACCAACCCCGAAACCAGCAGTGTGCAGAAAGTCATCGTGTGCAAGCGCACGGGCGGCGATATCGAATGGAACCGCCATCGCGATATCTGGTATCACGCGCTGCTGGAAGTGGCATCGTCCACGTGTGCCCCAAAGGAAATGGGCGCTGAAGAATCGCTGTTCATCCTGTACACCTCCGGTTCCACCGGTAAACCGAAAGGCGTTCTGCACACCACCGCCGGTTACCTGCTGTATGCCGCGCTGACCCATGAGCGCGTGTTCGACTACAAGCCGGGGGAAATCTACTGGTGCACCGCCGACGTCGGCTGGGTCACCGGCCACAGCTACATCGTCTATGGGCCGTTGGCCAACGGCGCCACTACGCTGCTGTTCGAAGGCATTCCGAATTACCCGGACATCACTCGCATGTCGAAAATCATCGACAAGCACAAGGTCAACATTCTGTACACCGCGCCGACTGCCATCCGCGCCATGATGGCCGAAGGCACCAAGGCGGTCGAAGGTGCCGATGGCTCCAGCCTGCGTCTGCTCGGTTCGGTCGGCGAACCCATCAACCCCGAGGCCTGGAACTGGTACTACAACACGGTTGGCAAGCAGAACTGCCCGATCGTCGACACCTGGTGGCAGACCGAAACCGGCGGTGTGTTGATCAGCCCACTTCCCGGCGCCACTGCGCTCAAGCCGGGTTCTGCGACCAAGCCGTTCTTCGGGGTGATTCCGGCCCTTGTGGATAACCTTGGCAACCTGATCGAAGGCGCCGCTGAAGGTAATCTGGTGATCCTCGACTCGTGGCCGGGGCAGTCACGGAGCCTGTACGGTGATCACGACCGTTTCGTCGACACCTACTTCAAGACCTTCCGCGGCATGTATTTCACCGGCGACGGTGCGCGTCGCGATGAGGACGGCTACTACTGGATCACGGGCCGTGTCGACGACGTGCTCAACGTCTCCGGCCACCGCATGGGTACTGCCGAGATCGAGAGCGCGATGGTCGCGCACCCGAAAGTCGCCGAGGCCGCTGTAGTGGGTGTGCCCCACGATCTCAAAGGGCAGGGCATCTATGTCTACGTCACCCTGAACGGTGGCGAGGTGCCCGACGAAGCCCTGCGCATCGAACTGCGCAACTGGGTGCGTAAAGAGATCGGCCCGATCGCCTCGCCGGACGTGATTCAGTGGGCGCCAGGCCTGCCGAAAACCCGTTCCGGCAAAATCATGCGCCGTATCCTGCGCAAGATCGCCACGGGTGAGTACGACGCGTTGGGCGATATCTCGACGCTGGCTGACCCGAGTGTGGTGGCGCATCTGGTCGAAACGCACAAGACCATGACGGCCGCCTGATAGCCCTCCTGCAATGAAAACGCCCCGTCCGGTGAATGCCGGCGGGGCGTTTTTCTGATGAGGGTCGTGCGAGCTGCGGTGCCCCCGCGTGCCTACTTGGTTGTTTTTATTATCCAGTACAGAACAGCCATCGTCGTTACATTAGCGAAAAGCCATGCATATAGCCCCCAGATTTTCCATTTCAAATGACGTGGAATTTTAAGGTTCGCGCCCGATGTTATGAGGCCTTTTCGATAGAGGATCCCGGGCATGTAGGTGATCATGAAGATAATGTTGAATCTCATGTGTTTGCCGATGAAACCGCCATATTTCAAGCTTTTATTCAGCTCTTCCACGCAGAGGCATCCCGATAGTTTCCTCTCCAGACATTCAAGATGCCTATTGATAAACAATAGCATCACGATGATATTGATCCATATCGAGATAAACCAAGCCAACAATATGATTCCCAACGTTGGCATCAGGGTTTCCATTCGTAGATTAGCTAGGCCAATGTTCCCGCAAGTGCACCGCCCGATTCACCGCCCACATAACCGCCTATTGCGCCCGCTGCGATACCACATCCGAGAACACCCAGTCCGCCGGTGGTGACTCCGAAAACCACCAGGCATATCGGCATCAAAACGGCCATGCCAACGTTTCCGCCGCCTATCCCTCCTGCAATGCTCCCAACAAGCTTGGCTCCCTCTATATACTTTGTCTTTCGACACGTCTCTTCGCGTCCGGTTGAGCACGCTTCCTTTATTTCCAGATAGGTAGATTGCCCGCTCAGCGCAATCCCAATCGGCGTCCCCGCTTTCAGAAACCTGGAAGCCTTGGCGATACTTTCCAGACGTGCTGCATAACCCTGGATTTCTGGTGTGTGCAGGTAGCTTTTTGTCGATATGCCCAACATTTTCTTGATCGATCCTTTGTTGTGCATGCCAGTCCCCCAGCGGGCAATACCTTTCAACTGCGTATCAAGCTTGGAGAACAGCACACGACGCTGTGTAATGAATGTTTGTCGGGCGATTGTCGTGCCTTTTCTGAGGGAGTCCTTGTGAAGTTGTTCGATGTCCTTGAGCGTTTGTGCAACTTCACTCAGGTGTTTTTCCCAACTGCCGCTGGCAGCGCCGATGCCGAGCGAACTGTAGTTCAGGACGTTTTGCAGCAGGTCATAATTCTTGACCACATGACCGTCACCCCCGGCCTGCTGTGCGAGCAGATGGCGCCGGACTTTATCGGCATAGTCCATCATCTGCATCTCTTCGGCGGTCAGCGTGCTTGTGGAAAGGTCGCCCATGATGACCAATTGACCGGGCACGACCACGATATTGCGAAGGTGCGCATTGAGAACGTCGAATTTTTCATTGCCGCCCACCCTGTTTTTCAACGTGGCGTAGGTTTGCATCTGGTCGTTGATGAAGAAGTAAGGTCTGGCCATATCCGTTTTCTCAACTGAAACGTTTGTTGGCGATACGATCCCAGCCGCCGGAAATGTTACCTGCGGCGGCGCCGTCGCTGCGTTTCTGTTGGGTGTACACGACATGGATGCGACCGAAGTTGATCTGTACCCGCTCCATCGGCTCGCCGCTTTCACCCTCTTGTGAGAAGTCGGAAATGATCACTTCTTCGAGCCTGACTTCGTAGTATTTGAGCTTGTCGCCCCCAGCTCGGTAGAGAACCAGTGTCAACTCTTTGATGTGCTCCCCCGAGCACTTGGCTTCAAAGAGGCGCGCGCTGGAAGTATCCAGTCGTTTGCTGAAACTGAAGTCCGTGAGGGTCGCGCGTCCCGAACCTGCTCCGCCGTTGGAGCTGGCGGTCGCCGAGGTGCTCTGATTGACGCCGAAGTTATACCCGGTGATTTCGATCCAGCCTTTGTGTCGATCATCCATCGACTCGCCGGCGATGCCATCGAGCTTGATAAATCCATCGAATGCCATACCACTACGTCCCTGCTGAGTTGAGAAGGGGCGAGGATAGAGGCTGCGCAGCGAGGTCTGAAAGCGTGATTTGACGTGCTTTTTGTATTCTCAGAAAGGTCTTACGCCGCCTGATTTCTTAACCTACAAAATGCGGAATTTCAGGTGCGTATCGTTGCGCATCATTCTTGCCTCACCAGGTGAAGCTGCAGGCCACTCCCGACGTCATGGCTGGCAGTGGAGACGGTGACGGGCCGAAAGAGGGGATATATATCGATTTGTTACCGAGTGAGGCACGGCCGTAACCCGTTGCACGTGCTTGGGGCCTAACACCCCGAGCGCTGTGCAATTCATCGCCCCAATCGACCCACTCGACACGCTGGACTTGCCGGATTAGAAGGCTTTGCCAATAATGGGCGCGTTATTTGCTTCGTTGATGGGTTTGCTGCTAATTGCCTATGCATGAAATGTTTGGGCTGTCAATTAGGTTGTCTGGCTTTCTCGGTGCTTCTGTAACTAGTTGTCGCATTGAAGAAATATCGACTTACCGCCTGCCGCTAAAATGCCGATCACTCGCCGAAGGCTTGTCGAACTCGAGACTCGACGGCGCTTCGCGTCGCAATGTCAAAGCTTCCTCTGCACATTGAGCGCTTCGCTCACTGCCACTTGTCGCGTTATACCGATGGAGTTTCAAGAATGAAAAAGCTCATGCTGCTCGGCGCCCTGGCGCTGTCCGTACTGGCACAGCCCGTTTTCGCCGATGAGAAGCCTCTGAAGATCGGCATCGAAGCGGCCTATCCTCCATTTGCTTCGAAAGCGCCGGACGGCAGCATCGTTGGCTTCGACTACGACATCGGCAACGCCTTGTGCGAAGAAATGAAGGTCAAGTGTGTCTGGGTCGAGCAAGAGTTCGACGGCCTCATTCCTGCCCTCAAAGTGCGCAAGATCGACGCGATCCTGTCCTCGATGTCCATCACTGAAGATCGCAAGAAGTCTGTCGACTTCACCAACAAGTATTACAACACTCCGGCCCGCCTGGTCATGAAGCAGGGTACTGTCGTCAGCGACGGCCTGACCGAAGTCAAAGGCAAGAACATCGGCGTGCAGCGCGGTTCGATCCACGAGCGCTTCGCGAAGGAAGTGCTGGCGCCACTGGGTGCCGAAGTCAAACCCTACAGCTCGCAGAACGAGATCTACCTGGACATCGCTGCGGGTCGTCTGGATGGCACCGTAGCGGATGCGACGCTGTTGCAGGATGGCTTCCTGAACACCGACGCGGGCAAAGGCTACGCGTTCGTCGGCCCTGCATTCACAGACGTCAACTACTTTGGCGACGGCGTGGGCATCGCCGTACGCAAGGGTGACAAGGCCAATCTGGACAAACTCAACGCCGCCATCGCGGCGATCCGTGAGAACGGCAAATACAAGGCGATTCAGGACAAGTACTTCAACTTCGACATCTACGGCAAGTAAGTCGACGTCCGCACCCAATGGCGCACGCAGCAGGTTTTCGATCCTTCTGATTGCGCCATTTTTCTTTCCCGCGCTCGAGGGCCCCACTACATGTTGAAAGGCTACGGAGCCGTCATCCTTGACGGGGCATGGCTGACTCTGCAACTCGCGCTCTGTTCCATGGCGCTGGCCATCGTGCTCGGGCTGGTCGGCGTGTCACTGCGGCTATCGCCAGTGCGCTGGCTCGCCTGGCTGGGCGACGTGTATTCGACGGTCATTCGTGGCATTCCCGATCTGGTGTTGATTCTGCTGATTTTCTACGGCGGTCAGGACTTGCTCAATCGCATCGCCCCGTTGCTGGGGCACGACGACTACATCGACCTGAATCCGCTGATGGCCGGTATCGGCACGCTGGGCTTCATTTTCGGTGCCTATCTGTCCGAGACCTTTCGCGGCGCCTTCATGGCCATCCCCAAGGGCCAGGCCGAGGCCGGCATGGCGTATGGCATGAGCCAGTCACGCGTGTTCTTCCGTATTCTGGTTCCGCAGATGATCCGACTGGCGATTCCCGGTTTTACCAACAACTGGTTGGTGCTGACCAAGGCCACTGCGCTGATTTCCGTCGTCGGTCTGCAAGACATGATGTTCAAGGCCAAGCAGGCTGCCGACGCGACCCGCGAGCCGTTCACGTTCTTTCTCGCCGTTGCGGCCATGTACCTGGTGATCACCAGTGTCTCGCTGTTGATCCTGCGTCAGGTCGAAAAACGCTACTCGGCAGGCGTAAGGGTGGCAGAGCTATGATTTTCGATTACAACGTCGTCTGGGAAAACCTGCCGCTGTACTTGAGCGGTGTGGCGGTCACCCTGAAGTTGCTTGCGCTCTCGCTGTTTTTCGGCCTGCTGGCGGCGCTGCCATTGGCGCTGATGCGGGTCTCGAAAGTGGCGTGGGTCAACGGGCTGGCCTGGACCTACACCTACGTGATTCGCGGCACTCCGATGCTGGTTCAGTTGTTCCTCATCTACTACGGGCTGGCGCAGTTCGAGGCGGTCCGAGAGAGCTTCCTCTGGCCGTGGCTGTCCAGTGCGACCTTTTGTGCCTGCCTGGCTTTCGCGATCAACACCAGTGCCTACACCGCGGAAATCATCGCCGGCAGCTTGAAGTCCACGCCTGCGGGGGAAATCGAGGCCGCGCGGGCGATGGGCATGTCCAAGGCCAAGATGTATCGGCGCATTCTGCTGCCCTCGGCGCTGCGCCGGGCGCTGCCCCAGTACAGCAACGAGGTGATCATGATGCTGCAGACCACCAGCCTGGCGTCCATCGTGACGCTGATGGACATCACGGGCGCGGCGCGTGACATCAACGCGCGTTTCTACCTGCCGTTCGAGGCCTACATCACGGCGGGCGTGTTCTATCTGGCCCTGACGTTCATGCTGGTGAAACTGTTCAAACTGGCTGAGCGCCGCTGGCTCGGTTACCTGGCACCGAGGAAGCACTGATATGCAACGCATCGATCATGACTTGCCGTGGGGCAATCTCGGCACGCAGCGCAGCGTGAGCGTGTTCCGTTTTGGTCAGGGCGAGCGCAAGGCTTACATCCAGGCCAGCCTCCACGCCGATGAACTGCCTGGCATGCGCACGGCCTGGGAGCTGAAACAACGCCTCGCGGACCTGGAGTCACAGGGTTTGCTCAAAGGGGTGATCGAACTGGTGCCTGTGGCCAATCCGATCGGTCTGGGGCAAGTGCTGCAGGGCAATCATCAGGGGCGTTTCGAATACGGCAGCGGCAAGAATTTCAACCGTGACTTCACTGAACTGAGCGAGCCGGTGGCCGAGCAGCTGGCGGGCAAGCTGGGGGACGATCCCCACGCCAATGTGGAGCTGATTCGCCGCGCCATGGTCGATGTGCTCGAGCAATTGCCGCCTGCGAGCAGCGAGCTGGCCGGCATGCAGAGGGTGCTTCTGCGCCATGCGTGTGACGCCGACATCGTTCTGGACCTGCACTGCGACACCGATGCCGCACTGCACATGTATGCGCTGCCGCAACATTGGCCACAATGGCGCTCGTTGTCGGCGCATCTGGGTGTCAGCGTCGGGTTGTTGGCTGAAGATTCGGGCGGCAGCTCGTTCGATGAGGCCTGTTCGTTGCCCTGGCTACGGCTGGCGCGGCGTTTCCCTGAAGCGAAGATTCCTCTGGCCTGCCTGTCGACCACCCTGGAACTGGGCGGGCAATCCAATACGGGCAAGGCGCAAGCCCACGCCTACGCCGAGGGAATCCTGGCATTCCTCGCCGAACAGGGTCTGATCGGCGGCGAATGGCCGAAGGCGATCCATGAGGCGTGTGAGGGCATGCCTTTTGAAGGCACCGAAATGATCTACGCACCTCATCCGGGCGTGTTGACCTTTCTGCGTCCGGCAGGCGTCTGGGTCGAGCCGGGCGAGCCGTTGTTCGAAGTGGTCGATCCCCTCACCGATCGGGCGACCATAATGTGCGCCACGACGGCCGGCGTCCTGTTTGCCATCGAAAAGTTGCGTTACGCCCAACCGGGGCTTTGGATGGCGAAGGTGGCGGGTCGTACTCCGCTGCGCAGCGGCCGTCTGCTCAGCGATTGATTACCTGTGAGAACCGAGAACATGAACAAACTGGAAATCCAGGACTTGCATAAATGCTACGGCACTCACGAAGTCCTCAAAGGTGTTTCGCTGACCGCCAAGGCAGGCGACGTGATCAGCATCATCGGCTCCAGCGGCTCGGGCAAGAGCACGTTCCTGCGTTGCATCAACCTGCTGGAGCAGCCCAAATCCGGGCGAATCCTGCTCAACAACGAAGAGCTGAAGCTGGTCGCGAACAAAGAAGGCGGCCTCAAGGCAGCGGACCCCAAGCAATTGCAGCGCATGCGCTCGCGCCTGTCGATGGTGTTTCAGCATTTCAACCTGTGGTCGCACATGACGGCGTTGGAAAACATCATCGAAGCGCCCGTGCATGTGCTGGGTGTGCCGAAAAAAGAAGCGTTGGAAAAGGCCGAACACTACCTGAACAAAGTGGGCGTCGCTCATCGCAAGGACGCCTATCCAGGCCACATGTCCGGCGGCGAGCAGCAGCGCGTCGCGATTGCCCGGGCGCTGGCCATGGAGCCGGAGGTGATGTTGTTCGATGAGCCGACCTCGGCGCTGGATCCGGAGCTGGTGGGCGATGTGCTCAAAGTCATGCAAGCCCTGGCTCAAGAAGGCCGTACCATGGTCGTGGTCACCCACGAGATGGGGTTTGCCCGGGAAGTCTCCAACCAATTGATTTTCCTGCACAAGGGTTTGGTCGAAGAATGCGGCGACCCCCGTGAGGTGCTGGTCAGTCCGAAGTCCGAACGCCTCAAGCAGTTTCTGTCCGGCAGCCTGAAGTAGCCAGGCGCGCCGTCGCGAACGGTGCGTTTTACCTCGGAACAGTTCATGCTGCGCGTCGACCGCCGACACGAATTGCAGACCCAGAACCCCATTGCACGCCTGGCGTGCGACCCCCAACAGTGACACGTTTCGGATTGCACGCCATGACTGCCCATCGAATCGGATTTCTCATCTGGCCCGGCACCAAAGCCCTGACTCTGGCGCTGGCAGAGGAGGCCCTGCGTGTCGCTCAGCGGGTGCACCCCGAAGTGGCTTATGAACTGGCGTTCATGCACGCCGAGCCTGAAGAGCAGGGCAGCGGGTGGCAGTTGCCGGGTGAGTCGTGGGCCGGGCGGCTGGAAGGTTGTCAGAAGGTTTTCCTGCTTGCCGACGAGCCGCCCGCGCCGATGTCGTCTGCGCTGGCCGGCGCGCTCAAACAACTGGTGCGGGCAGGTTGCGTGATCGGTGGTCTGTCGGCAGGTGTGTATCCGTTGGCGCAATTGGGGCTGCTCGACGGCTATCGAGCGGCCGTGCACTGGCGCTGGCAGGATGACTTTGCCGAGCGTTTCCCGAAAGTGATCGCGACCAGCCATTTGTTCGACTGGGACCGGGATCGCATGACTGCCTGTGGCGGCATGTCGGTGCTGGATCTCATGCTGGCCGTGCTCGCGCGCGACCATGGGGCCGAGTTGGCCGGTGCGGTGTCCGAAGAGCTGGTGGTCGAGCGCATTCGCGAAGGGGGCGAACGTCAGCGCATTCCGCTGCAGAATCGCCTGGGGTCCAGTCATCCCAAGCTGACTCAGGCGGTGCTGCTGATGGAAGCCAACATCGAGGAACCGTTGACCACCGACGAAATCGCCCAGCATGTGTGCGTGTCCCGCCGTCAGTTGGAGCGCATCTTCAAGCAGTACCTCAATCGCGTGCCGAGCCAGTACTACTTGGAGCTCCGTCTGAACAAGGCGCGTCAGATGCTCATGCAGACCAGTAAGTCGATCATCCAGATCGGCTTGTCCTGCGGCTTTTCCTCGGGTCCGCATTTCTCCAGTGCCTACCGTAATTTCTTCGGTGCCACGCCGCGGGAAGACCGAAATCAGCGACGCAGCAGCAGCCCCTTCGAACTCTCCTCCGTTCCCGCCGAGCGTGGCTGAGCCCGGCCCCTGGTCGCGCGGGTGACCCTCTGTAGGCGCGAGTGTGCCCACGATGAATCTGTGTCAGTGGCCGACAGGCTTGCTTGAGTGCGTGAGCACCCACAAGCCCGCTCCGGCAGAGAAGGGCAGTTCCGTTGCTCGAACCCGGCAAATCAAATCGACAGACCGCTGCTACAACCACTCGCCAACGTTTAAACTGCGCCTTTCCGACGCAATTTGTCGCATTGCCGAAAGCCTCGGAAAAACCCGGTTTTGCGCTATAAGAAGTTGTCGCTTGGCGGCAAGGCCGGGGTGAAAGCAGTCCTTACAATCCTTCCATCGCTCGCCAGTTCCAGGCAGGCGTTCCTCTTCAGGAGACTCCGATGTCCGTTGAGCAAGTACCGGTGCAACGTGCCGATTTCGACCAGGTGATGGTCCCCAACTACGCTCCTGCCGCGTTCATTCCTGTGCGTGGCCAGGGCTCCCGGGTGTGGGATCAGTCGGGCCGTGAGCTGGTGGATTTCTCCGGCGGCATCGCGGTCAACGTGCTGGGCCACGCTCATCCGGCGCTGGTGGGCGCATTGACCGAACAAGCCAACAAGCTGTGGCACGTCTCCAACGTATTCACCAACGAACCGGCATTGCGGCTGGCGAAAAAGCTGGTCGACGCGACGTTCGCCGATCGCGTGTTCTTCTGTAACTCGGGTGCGGAAGCCAACGAGGCGGCTTTCAAGCTGGCCCGCCGCGTGGCCCATGATCGGTTTGGAACCGAAAAATACGAAATCATCGCTGCGTTGAACAGCTTCCATGGCCGCACGCTGTTCACTGTCAGCGTCGGTGGTCAACCGAAGTATTCGGACGGGTTCGGTCCGAAAATCAGCGGCATCACCCATGTGCCGTACAACGATCTCGCAGCATTGAAGGCGGCGATCAGCGACAAGACCTGCGCGGTGGTGCTGGAGCCGATTCAAGGCGAGGGCGGTGTACTGCCTGCCGAGCGGGAGTACCTGCAAGGCGCCCGCGAGTTGTGCGACGCGCACAATGCGCTGTTGATCTTCGACGAAGTGCAGAGCGGCATGGGCCGCAGCGGCCACCTGTTCGCGTACCAGCACTACGGCGTCACCCCGGACATCCTCTCCAGTGCCAAGAGCATCGGCGGTGGTTTCCCGATGGCCGCGATGCTGACCACCGAGGCGCTGGCCCAACACCTGTCGGTCGGCGTGCACGGCACCACCTACGGCGGCAACCCGCTGGCCTGCGCGGTGGGCGAGGCGGTCATCGACGTGGTCAATACCCCGGAAGTCCTCAAGGGCGTCACGGCCAAGCATGCGCTGTTCAAGGCGCGTCTGGAAAAGATCGGCCAGCAATACGGCGTCTTCAGCCAAGTGCGCGGGATGGGTCTGTTGATCGGCTGTGTGCTGACGGACGCCTGGAAGGGCAAGGCCAAGGACTTCTTCAACGCTGCCGAGCACGAAGGCGTGATGATCTTGCAAGCCGGTCCCGATGTCGTGCGTTTCGCGCCGAGTCTGGTGATCGAAGAGGCGGACATCAACGAGGGGCTGGAGCGTTTCGAGCGCGCGGTGGCGAAGCTGACAGCGGCGTGACAGCCACCCCGTAACCTGTAGGAACGCGCTTGCGCCTGTCGCGGCCGTGTCGACTGACACACCGCGATCGCCCGAATGCGGTCCATACCAAGCGCGCTCCTACGGGCATCTGCATGAATGATTTTATTTTTCTGGTACCGGGCAATCGCCCTGATTTTTTTCAAGGAGTGACACCATGCTGGTAATGCGCCCCGCGCAAATGGCGGATCTGAGCGAGGTCCAGCGGCTTGCCGCGGACAGCCCGATCGGTGTCACGTCCCTGCCGGATGACGCCGGTCGGTTGAGCGACAAGATCGCCGCGTCCGAAGCGTCGTTCGCCGCCGAGGTGAGCTTCAATGGCGAAGAGACCTATTTCTTCGTGCTCGAAGATACCGAATCCGACCGTCTGGTGGGGTGCTCGGGAATTGTTGCGTCCGCGGGCTACTCCGAGCCGTTTTACAGTTTTCGCAACGAAACCTTCGTCCACGCCTCCCGCGAACTGAAGATTCACAACAAGATTCACGTTCTGTCCCAATGCCACGATTTGACCGGTAACAGCCTGTTGACCAGTTTCTACGTGCTGCCGGAGCTGGTGGGGACGCTGTGGTCCGAACTCAATTCCCGTGCCCGACTGTTGTTCGTCGCCGCCCACCCGGAGCGTTTTGCCGACTCGGTGGTGACCGAGATCGTGGGTTACAGCGATGAAAATGGCGATTCGCCGTTCTGGGACGCCATCGGCCGCAACTTCTTCGACCTCAATTACGCTGAGGCCGAGAGGCTGTGCGGGCTGAAAAGCCGGACATTCCTGGCCGAGCTGATGCCTCATTACCCGATCTACGTCCCGCTGCTGCCCGATGAAGCGCAGGAGGCCATGGGGCAGGTTCACCCGCGTGCGCAGATCACCTTCGACATTCTGATGCGCGAAGGCTTCGAAACCGATCATTACATCGACATCTTCGACGGTGGCCCAACCCTCCACGCGCGCACTTCCGGCATCCGCTCCATTGCGCAGAGCCGTGTGGTGCCGGTGAAAGTCGACCCGGTCCACAGCGACGACGCCGTCAAAGGGGGGCGTCCGTACCTGGTCGCCAACAGTCAGTTGCAGGACTACCGCGCGGTGATGCTGGAGCTCGATTGGGTCCCCGGCAAACCGGTTACGCTGAGTGTGGCCGCCGCCGAAGCGTTGGGCGTCGGCGAAGGCGCCAGCGTGCGCATCGTCGCGGTTTGACAGTTGAGTCATCGGTGGCCGCAGCGGCTGCCGTATCGCAGGTTAGCGAGTTGGCCGGTGTCCCCATGAAGACCCGGCGTGAGGAGAAAGCATGATCGTTCGTCCCGTACGCAGCACTGACCTACCGGCGCTGATCGACCTGGCACGCAGCACCGGCGCAGGCCTGACCACGCTGCCTGCCAATGAGGAGCGTCTGGCGCACCGGGTGAGCTGGGCGGAGAAAACCTTTCGTGGCGAAGCCGAACGGGGCGACACCGACTACCTGTTCGTCCTCGAAAACGACGACGGGCGTGTGGTCGGGATCTCGGCCATCGCCGGTGCGGTGGGCTTGCGTGAGCCTTGGTACAACTACCGCGTCGGACTGACCGTCAGCGCTTCGCAGGAATTGAACATCTACCGTGAAATTCCCACGCTGTTTCTGGCCAACGACCTGACGGGCAATTCCGAGCTGTGCTCGCTGTTTCTGCATGCGGATTACCGCCACGGTCTCAACGGCCGACTGCTGTCCAAGGCGCGCATGATGTTCATCGCGGAGTTTCCCGAATTGTTCGGCGCCAAGATCATCGCCGAGATGCGCGGCATGTCCGACGAACACGGGCATTCACCTTTCTGGGAAAGCCTGGGGCGTCACTTTTTCAAAATGGAATTCAGCCAGGCCGATTACTTGACCGGGGTCGGCAACCGGGCGTTCATCGCTGAACTGATGCCGAAATTTCCGTTGTACAGCTGTTTCCTCTCCGAGGCGGCGCGCAATGTCATCGGCCGCGTGCACACCAGCACCGAGCCAGCGCTGACGATGCTCAAGGCCGAAGGCTTCAGCTATCAGGGGTACGTCGACATCTTCGACGCCGGGCCGGCCATTGAGTGCGAGACCGGCAAGATCCGCGCGGTGCGCGACAGCCAGGCGTTGGTGCTGGCCGTGGGCACGCCAGGGGACGACGCGACGCCTTTCCTTATTCACAACCGCAAGCGCGAAGACTGCCGCATCACCGCGGCACCGGCGCGCTTCGCCGCGGGCACGTTGGTGGTCGATCCCACGACGGCCAAGCGCCTGCGTCTGACTGCGGGCGATCAGGTGCGTGCGGTGCCGCTGTCTCCAGCCCGGGAGGGAGTCTGATGTCTACGTTGCATATCGCAGGTGCCTGGCAGGACGGGCAGGGCGAGCCGTTCGAATCGCTGAATCCAGTCACTCAACAGGTGATCTGGAAAGGGCGCAGCGCCACGTCGACGCAAGTCGACACGGCCGTCAAAGCCGCGCGTCAGGCATTTCCGGCCTGGGCGACTCGCACGCTGGAGGAGCGCATCGCCGTTCTGGAAGCCTTTGCCGCAACGCTGAAGCGACGTGCCGACGAGCTCGCTCGCTGCATCGGCGAGGAGACCGGCAAGCCCTTGTGGGAGTCGGCCACGGAAGTGACCAGCATGGTCAACAAGGTCGCCATTTCGATCCAGAGCTACCGTGAACGTACTGGAGAGAAGAGCGGTCCGCTGGGTGACGCCACGGCGGTTCTACGCCACAAGCCCCATGGTGTGGTGGCGGTGTTCGGGCCTTACAATTTCCCGGGTCACCTGCCGAACGGGCACATCGTCCCGTCGTTGCTGGCAGGCAATGCCGTGGTCTTCAAGCCCAGCGAGCTGACGCCGAAAGTCGCTGAATTGACGGTGCAGTGCTGGGTCGAGGCAGGCTTGCCGGCCGGCGTTCTGAACCTGGTGCAAGGCGCGCGGGAAACCGGCATGGCACTGGCCGCGAACGCCGGGATCGACGGGCTGTTCTTCACCGGCTCCAGTCGCACGGGCAATGCCCTTCACCAACAATTCGCGGGGCGTCCGGACAAGATTCTCGCCCTGGAAATGGGCGGCAACAATCCGCTGGTCGTGGATCAGGTCGCCGATGTCGATGCGGCGGTTTACACCGTGATCCAATCTGCCTTCATCTCGGCAGGCCAGCGCTGCACCTGCGCCCGGCGCCTGCTCGTTCCGCGCGGTACCTGGGGTGACGCGTTCGTGGCGCGGCTGGTGCAAGTGAGCGAGACCATTCAGGTGGGCGCGTTCGATGAGCAACCGGCGCCGTTCATGGGTTCGGTCATTTCCCTGGGCGCGGCGCGGGCGCTGATCGATGCGCAGGAGCGGTTACTGGCCCGCGGCGCGGTGGCGCTGCTCGAGATGAGTCAGCCGGACGTCAATGCCGCGTTACTCACGCCCGGGATTCTCGATGTGACCCAAGTGGCGGATCGCTCGGACGAAGAGCTGTTCGGGCCTTTGCTGCAAGTCATCCGCTACACGGATTTCGACGCGGCCATTGCCGAAGCCAATAACACGCAATATGGGTTGGCGGCCGGGTTGCTGTCAGACTCGCAACCTCGCTATCAGCAGTTCTGGCTGCAGAGCCGGGCGGGGATCGTCAACTGGAACAAGCCATTGACGGGGGCTGCGAGCAGTGCGCCATTCGGTGGCGTCGGCGCGTCGGGCAACCACCGCGCCAGCGCCTATTACGCGGCGGATTACTGCGCCTACCCGGTGGCATCGCTGGAAAGCCAGGCGCTGGCATTGCCGACGAGCCTGACGCCCGGTATCGCGCTTGACGTATAGGCGCCTGGCTTGTCCCGCGATCTGTCGCGAAGCGGCAGCAAGGTCGGAAAATGCGTTGCTTCAGACTGACCGCGTCTCCTGACTTCGACGGGTTTCCCGTCGATCACGGGACAAGCCACGCGCCTACAAAGACCGCGCTGCACACGAACATTGATGTTTATAAAAACAGATCCACGGAGCCTCACCGATGAAATCCTGCGAAGTCAACTTTGACGGTCTAGTGGGGCCGACCCATAACTACGGCGGGTTGTCCTACGGCAACGTTGCGTCCCAGAGCAATTGCCAGCAGTCGTCCAACCCGCGTGAGGCGGCCTTGCAAGGCTTGGCGAAGATGAAAGCGCTGATGGACATGGGCTTCACCCAAGGGGTCCTGGCGCCGCAGGAGCGCCCGGATGTGGCCGGGCTTCGCACGCTCGGTTTCAGTGGCACCGATGCGCAGGTCATCGAGCGCGCCGCGCGCCAGTCCATGCCACTGCTCGTCGCCAGTTGCTCGGCGTCCAGCATGTGGGTTGCCAACGCGGCGACCGTGAGCCCGAGCGCCGACACTGGCGACGGCCGCGTGCACTTCACCGCCGCCAACCTTAATTGCAAATACCACCGCAGCATCGAACACCCGACCACCAGCCGCGTGCTGGGCGCGATGTTCGCCAATCCGTCCCATTTCGCTCACCATCCAGCGTTGCCTGCCGTCGCCCAGTTCGGTGACGAGGGCGCTGCCAACCATACGCGCTTCTGCCGCAGTTACGCCGAAGCCGGGGTGGAATTCTTCGTGTTCGGCCGCTCCGCCTTCGACACTCGCTTTCCTGCCCCGCAAAAGTACCCGGCACGCCAGACCCTCGAGGCGTCGCAGGCGGTCGCCCGGCTGCACGGCCTGAACGATGACGGCGTGGTCTACGCGCAGCAGAACCCGGCAGTGATCGATCAGGGCGTTTTTCACAACGACGTGATTGCCGTCGGCAACGGCGAGGTCCTGTTCTACCACGAGGATGCTTTCCTCAACACCGACCACGTGCTGCGCGAACTGCATGACAAGCTGGCACGTCGCGGCGGACGCTTCCAGGCGATCTGCGTGCCGCGCATCGAGGTCGGCGTGGAGGATGCCGTGCGGTCCTACCTGTTCAACAGCCAGCTGCTGTCCCGCCCGGACGGTTCGATGGTGTTGATCGTGCCGGAAGAGTGCCGCAGCAACGCGCGCGTGTGGTCTTACCTGCAACGCCTGATTGCCGATGAAAGTCCGATTCGTGAGGTGAAAGTCTTCGACCTGAAACAGAGCATGCAGAACGGCGGAGGGCCGGCGTGCCTGCGCCTGCGAGTGGCGTTGAATGAAACGGAACTGGCGGCGGTCAACCCAGGCGTTATCATGACCGCGCCGCTGTACGACACCCTGACCCAATGGGTGGACCGGCACTATCGTGATCGCCTCAGCGAACACGATCTGGCCGACCCGCAATTGCTGATCGAATGCCGTACTGCGCTGGATGAACTGACACAGCACCTGAAGCTGGGCGCGGTCTATCCTTTCCAGATCGATTGATGCATCCATGGCATCGCGTATGGCCTGATCATCCCGGGCGAGCGATGTCTTCGCGTTTCACAGAGAGAATGTTGATATGACCGACGCCTTGCGTTTGCTTCTTGAAGACACCGACGGCACCCAGTTGGAAACGTCCTGCACGCGGTTCGCCGTGATCTGGCAAGGCAAGGAGGTGTGGATTCAGCAAGACGGCCGTGGCCAGTTGCTCATCGGCGTCGACGTCGATGAGGGGGATACCGAGTACGCCAATCTGCTGCTGCGTCCGATGGCGACCAACCTGGTGAGCCTGCAACTGGAAATGGAGGCGGCCGAGTCGGGCGAGCAAGACGATGGGCATGTGCATGGCCCGGACTGCAACCACTAATCTCTGGCAGGTATTCCCATGCTCGCCCTCGGCAAACTGCTTGAACTGACGTTGGCGGGACGTGAACCCGCCGAAAAGACTCAACTGACTGTCGAAGGCGTGCGCATGCGCTGGCTGGCCGAGGGGGCACTGGAAGTTCGTCCACCCGAGGCCAGGGACAATGGCACGGACCTGCTCTTGTCCGCGGGCATCCATGGCAATGAAACCGCGCCCATCGAACTGCTCGATGACCTGATCCATGCCATCGCCCGCAGCGAGCTCAAACCCCGGGCGCGCATCCTGTTCCTGTTCGGCAATCCCGAAGCGATGCGCCGTGGCGAGCGTTATGTGGAGCAGGACGTCAACCGGCTGTTCAACGGGCGCCATGAGCTCAGCAGTGGCAACGAGGCGATCAGGGCCTGCGAACTCGAGCGTTTGGCAGCCAGCTTTTTCAGTGTACCCGGTCGGTATCGGCTGCATTACGACCTGCACACGGCCATTCGAGGTTCGAAGATCGAGCAGTTTGCGCTCTATCCCTGGAAGGAAGGACGCCAGCATTCACGTCGCGAGCTGGTGCGGCTGCATGGAGCGGGAATGAATGCGGTCTTGCTGCAGAACAAGCCCTCCGTGGTGTTCAGCGCCTACACCTATGACAAGTTGGAAGCAGAGGCCTTCACCCTGGAATTGGGCAAGGCTCGGCCCTTCGGGCATAACCAGCACGTCGACCTGTCGCGTTTGCGGACCATGCTCGACCACTTGATTCAGGGCACGGAGCCGCTGGTGGGGGGCGAGCTCGACGGGTTGAAGCTGTTCAGCGTGGCACGGGAAATCATCAAGCACAGCGATGCGTTCCGGCTGCATTTGCCGGCGGACATCGAGAATTTCACCCAACTGGACAAAGGGTATGTGCTGGCCGAAGACCTGGCCGATTCGCGCTGGGTGGTCGAGGAGGAGGGCGCGCGCATCATTTTCCCCAATCCGAAGGTCAAGAACGGGCTGCGTGCAGGGATTTTGATCGTACCGACCACCGACGAGCAGTTGGCCTGAACCCATTGCGTCTGGAGAGGGGAAGCGGCGCTCGCGGGAGCGCCGCCATGTCGATCAGCCCGCCGCTTTCTGCGGCTCGCCCAGGCGCCGCACGGCGCGCAACTTGGTGAGCGTGTCGGCACACGTTTTCGCGGCCTCCTGGCCCTTGTGCACGAAGTGATTGAAGAAATAGGTGTGGTGCTCTTCACCGGCATGGAAGTGGTGAGGGGTCAGGACCACCGAGAACACTGGTACTTCGGTTTCCAGTTGAACCTGCATCAAGGCGCTGATCACTGATTGGGCGACGAATTCGTGACGATAGATCCCGCCATCGACTACCAGACCGGCAGCGACCACGCCGCCGTAGCGTCCGGTCTTGGCCAGCAGTTTGGCATGCAGCGGGATCTCGAAAGCGCCCCCGACTTCGAAGAAATCGATGTCGCTTTCGGTGTAGCCATGTTGGGCCATCTCGGCGACGAAGCCTTTGCGCGCCTGATCGACAATGTCTTTGTGCCAGCAGGCTTGAATGAAGGCGACACGCTCGTGAGCGTGGATTGCGGTGGGTTGCATCTGTTCTGACTCCTGTTTAATGAACAAACAGGGCGTGTTGGATCGAAGGGGAGGCCAGGGTACGGTCGTCCACGCTCAGAGGCGTAATGCCCCTGTGAAGCAATGACGAGACGATCCTGCGGTACCCACCCCGTTCTCTCTTCATCCGGACTATGACCGTCGGCTCTGGGATCGCACCAGATCTGCTGACCTTTTGCCCAGTACATCCAGGCAAAAGCGCTCGCGGGCTAGACGTGTTTCGCGCCATCACCGCCGGTGGGGAATCGCACCCCGCCCTGAGAACGTCGCCGACGGCATCTGTCGTCGGCGTGCCGTTTGTAACATAGATTCTCCTGCCATGCATGTAGCCGTTTCGATGGGTTTCATCGCCTTTTCTTATAAGCACGGCTTGGCAATCCTGTGTTCAGCCTTGATTATCGTTCGCTCCGGCCTCACCACCAGAGGTTCAGGCCATCTTTTCAGGGAGCTCCATCGTGACGGTTATCGATCTGCGCAGCGACACAGTGACCCAACCCACCGCCGGCATGCGCCAAGCCATGGCGAATGCGCCGCTGGGCGACGACGTTTACGGTGAAGATCCCACGGTCAACAAACTGGAGTCCTGGCTGGCCGAGCGGCTTGGATTCGCCGCCGCGCTGTTCGTACCCACGGGTACCATGAGCAACCTGCTGGGGTTGATGGCGCACTGCGAACGCGGTGATGAGTACATCGTCGGGCAGCAAGCGCACACCTACAAATACGAAGGCGGTGGCGCGGCGGTGCTGGGGTCGATCCAGCCGCAACCGCTGGACAATCAACCCGACGGTTCACTGGACCTGGATCAGGTCCTGTCGGCCATCAAGGCGGATGACTTTCACTTTGCGCGTACCCGCTTGCTGGCACTGGAAAACACCATGCAAGGCAAAGTGCTGCCGCTGGACTACCTGGCAGCTGCCCGCCGGTTGACCCACGAGAAAGGGCTAAGCCTGCACCTGGACGGCGCGCGTCTCTACAACGCGGCGGTCAAGCTCGGGGTCGACGCCCGAGAAATCACCCGCCATTTCGACTCGGTGTCGGTCTGCCTGTCCAAAGGCTTGGGTGCGCCGGTGGGCTCGGTGCTCTGTGGGTCTCACGCGTTCATCGCCAAGGCACGACGCCTGCGCAAGATGGTCGGTGGCGGCATGCGTCAGGCGGGCTTGCTCGCGGCGGCCGGATTGTATGCGCTGGAGCATCAGGTGGCTCGCCTGGCCGAGGATCACGGCAATGCTGCGCTCCTGGGCCAGTCGCTGGTCGAGCTGGGCTTCGAAGTCGAGCCTGTCCACACCAACATGGTCTACGTGCAGATCGGTGAACGTGCCGAAAGACTCAGGGCCTTTTGTGCCGAGCGGGGGATCGTGCTGAGCGCGGCGCCGCGCCTGCGAATGGTCACGCATCTGGACGTCAATGCGGCGCAGATCCAACAGGTGGTAGCGGCCTTCGCCGAATTCGGCAGCCGATAGTCGATCAATAAACCAATTGGCAGCTTCTATCGTACAAAGTGACTGTACCGTTGCAGCAACGCCTATATAATGCGGCCCTTTGCCGTCGTTTCGTCGAATGACGTTATGCACCTGGCTCCGGCCGCAGTTCCCGTGGAAGAACCTATGAAAAGCGCAGAAATCCGTGAAGCCTTCCTTCGCTTCTTCGAAGAGCAAGGCCACACCCGTGTAGCCTCCAGCTCCTTGATTCCGGGCAATGACCCGACCCTGCTGTTCACCAACGCAGGCATGAACCAGTTCAAGGATTGCTTCCTGGGCCAGGAAAAGCGGGCTTACACCCGTGCTGTCAGCAGCCAGAAGTGCGTGCGAGCCGGGGGCAAGCACAACGACCTGGAAAACGTCGGCTACACCGCTCGTCACCACACTTTCTTCGAAATGCTGGGCAACTTCAGCTTCGGCGATTATTTCAAACGTGATGCCATCACCTTCGCCTGGACCTTCCTGACGTCCGAAAAGTGGCTGAACCTGCCCAAGGAAAAGCTCTGGGTCACGGTGTACGCCACCGACGATGAGGCCTACGACATCTGGACCAAGGAAGTCGGCGTACCCGCCGAGCGCATGGTTCGTATCGGTGACAACAAAGGCGCACCTTACGCTTCCGATAACTTCTGGACCATGGGCGATACCGGGCCTTGCGGCCCGTGCACCGAGATATTCTACGACCATGGCGCCGACATCTGGGGCGGCCCACCCGGCTCGCCGGAAGAGGACGGTGACCGTTACATCGAGATCTGGAACAACGTCTTCATGCAGTTCAATCGCACCGCCGACGGTGTGCTTCACCCACTGCCAGCGCCATCGGTGGACACCGGCATGGGCCTGGAGCGGATCAGCGCGGTGCTGCAGCATGTGCATTCGAACTACGAGATCGATCTGTTCCAGAGCCTGTTGAGCGCGGCGGCCAAGGCCATCGGCTGCACCAACGACAACCAGCCTTCGCTGAAAGTCGTCGCTGACCACATTCGCTCTTGCGGCTTCCTGATCGCCGATGGCGTGCTGCCCTCCAACGAGGGCCGTGGCTATGTGCTGCGCCGGATCATTCGTCGCGCCTGCCGTCATGGCAACAAACTCGGCGCCAAAGGCAGCTTCTTCTATCAGATCGTCGCCGCACTCGTGGCCGAGATGGGCGATGCGTTCCCCGAGCTGAAGTCCCAACAGGCGCACATCGAGCGCGTACTGAAAGGGGAAGAAGAACAATTCGCCAAGACGCTCGAGCAAGGCCTGAAGATTCTCGAACAGGACCTTGCCGAGCTCAAGGGCACGGTCGTGCCGGGCGATGTCGTGTTCAAACTGTACGACACCTACGGTTTCCCGATGGACCTCACCGGCGATATCGCCCGTGAGCGCAACCTGACCCTCGACGAAGTCGGCTTCGAGCGTGAAATGGACGCTCAGCGTGAGCGCGCACGCTCGGCCAGCGCCTTCGGCATGGACTACAACAGCCTGGTCAAAGTGGACGTCGCCACCCAGTTCACCGGCTACCACGCTACCCACGGCGAGGCGAAAGTCGTGGCCATCTATAAGGACGGCCAGTCGGTGCCGCACCTGAACGAGGGAGAGGAGGGCGTCGTGGTGCTCGACCAGACGCCTTTCTATGCCGAATCGGGTGGTCAGATCGGCGACAGCGGTTACCTGTCGGCAGGCGCTGCGCGTTTCGACGTGCGCGACACCACCAAGACCGGCGGTGCCTTCCTGCACCATGGTGTGCAGGTTTCCGGCAGCCTGGCTGTCGGCACCGCACTGCAGACCGAAGTCGACGCAGAAGTTCGCAAGGCGACGTCCCTGAACCACTCGGCCACGCACTTGCTGCACGCCGCATTGCGTCAGGTGCTCGGCGATCACGTCCAGCAGAAAGGGTCGCTGGTCGACAGCCAGCGCCTGCGTTTCGACTTCAGCCATTTCGAAGCGATCAAGCCTGAGCAGATCAAGGCGCTGGAAGACATCGTCAACGCAGAGGTCCGCAAGAACACCGCGGTGGAAACCGAAGAGACCGACATCGACACCGCCAAGAAGAAGGGCGCAATGGCCCTGTTCGGCGAGAAGTACGGCGACACTGTTCGCGTACTGACCATGGGGGGAGATTTCTCCGTTGAGCTGTGCGGCGGTATCCATGCCAATCGCACTGGCGACATCGCGCTGTTCAAGATCGTCAGCGAAAGCGGTGTCGCTTCCGGCGTACGTCGCATCGAGGCTGTGACGGGCGCGGTGGCGCTGGCGTACCTGAACACTGCCGAAGAACAATTGAAGGAAGCCGCGACCCTGATCAAAGGCAATCGCGACAACCTGCTGGACAAGCTGACAGCTGTCCTGGAGCGCAATCGCCTGTTGGAAAAACAGCTGGAACAACTACAGGCCAAGGCGGCCAGCGCGGCGGGCGACGACTTGTCGAACGCTGCGGTGGAGGTCAAGGGTGCCAAGGTTCTCGCCGCCCGTGTCGACGGGCAGGACGGCAAAGCCCTGCTGGCGCTGGTGGACCAGTTGAAGAACAAACTCGGCCGCGCAGTGATCCTGCTCGGCGGTGTGCATGAGGAAAAGGTCGTGTTGGTGGCAGGCGTCACCAAGGACCTGACTG
The DNA here is from genome assembly GCF_029841165.1 of Pseudomonas sp. GD03842. Classification (NCBI taxonomy): domain Bacteria; kingdom Pseudomonadati; phylum Pseudomonadota; class Gammaproteobacteria; order Pseudomonadales; family Pseudomonadaceae; genus Pseudomonas; species Pseudomonas sp. GD03842. The sequence continues at coordinate 83,147 of NZ_JAOCEA010000020.1, forward strand.
GCCAACTCAAAGCCGGTGATTTGATGAAGCAAGCGGCCGCCGCCGTGGGCGGTAAAGGTGGTGGTCGTCCTGATATGGCACAGGGTGGTGGCGTTGATGCTGCCGGCCTGGACGCAGCGCTCGCGCTGGCGGTTCCGTTCGCCGAACAGGGAATTTAAGTCGACCCATCGCAGCCCTCGCCAAGGGGGCTGCGGCGCTACGCGGTTTGAATGTTTAACGGGCGCCCTAACGGGCCGAGGCGGCTTTGAGATGGCTTTAATCGTACAAAAATTTGGCGGCACCTCCGTGGGCTCTATCGAGCGCATCGAGCAGGTGGCCGACAAGGTCAGGAAATTCCGCGAAGCGGGTGATGATCTGGTGGTGGTGCTGTCCGCCATGAGCGGCGAAACCAACCGCCTGATCGACCTGGCCAAGCAGATCAACGATCAACCGGATCCTCGCGAACTGGACGTGATCGTTTCCACCGGCGAGCAGGTCACCATCGCCTTGCTGGCGATGGCACTGATCAAGCGCGGTGTGCCGGCGGTGTCTTACACCGGTAATCAGGTGCGCATCCTGACTGACAACTCGCACAACAAAGCGCGCATTCTGCAGATCGACGACCACAAGATTCGCTCCGACCTGAAGGCCGGTCGTGTCGTGGTGGTGGCGGGTTTCCAGGGTGTCGATGAAAACGGCAACATCACGACACTGGGGCGTGGCGGTTCCGACACCACGGGCGTGGCGCTTGCCGCCGCGCTGAAGGCTGACGAATGTCAGATCTACACGGACGTCGATGGCGTTTACACCACGGATCCGCGTGTCGTGCCGCAGGCGCAGCGCCTGGAGAAGATCACCTTCGAAGAGATGCTGGAAATGGCCAGCCTCGGCTCCAAGGTGCTACAGATCCGCTCGGTGGAGTTCGCCGGCAAATACAACGTCCCGCTGCGCGTGCTGCACAGCTTCAAGGAGGGTCCGGGTACCCTCATTACCATCGATGAAGAGGAATCCATGGAACAGCCGATCATTTCGGGCATCGCCTTCAACCGTGACGAGGCCAAGCTGACCATTCGTGGCGTCCCGGATACCCCAGGCGTTGCCTTCAAGATCCTTGGCCCGATCAGTGCCGCGAACATCGAAGTGGACATGATCGTGCAGAATGTCGCGCACGATAACACCACGGATTTCACCTTCACGGTGCATCGTAACGAGTACGAGAAAGCCCTGAGCGTGCTGGAAAATACCGCGAAGGAAATCGGTGCCCGCGAGGTGATCGGCGATACCAAGATCGCCAAGGTCTCCATCGTCGGCGTCGGTATGCGCTCCCACGCGGGTGTGGCCAGCCGCATGTTCGAATCGCTGGCCAAGGAAAGCATCAACATCCAGATGATCTCGACCTCCGAAATCAAAGTCTCGGTCGTCATTGAGGAGAAATACCTGGAGCTGGCCGTGCGCGCCCTGCATACGGCGTTCGAGCTCGACGCGCCCCGCAAGGGCGAATAACGGCGGGGACGAAAGGCGCGGTGGAAACCGCGCCTTTTTGTGTGTCCGACGCGCGTGCGAAAAAAGTGTTTTTTTCCGGCGCTAGTCAATACTCAGGGTGCTGGCCCGTTGCCGCTTGTGGCAGGGCCGACACCTTTCGGTTGTGCAGTCTGCAGTCCCTGAATTCAGGTTGAGGAGATAGGTATGCTGATTTTGACCCGTCGGTGCGCAGAGAGCCTGATTATCGGTGACGGTGAGATCACCGTGACGGTGCTCGGCGTAAAAGGTAATCAGGTACGAATTGGCGTCAACGCGCCCAAGGAAGTGGCTGTTCACCGCGAAGAGATTTACCTGCGCATCAAGAAAGAGAAGGATGAGGAACCAAGCCATTAATTTTATTTGAATTTTTGGTTTGCAAACGGGGAAAAGGGTGGTTATTATACGCCCCGTGTTGCGGAGAGCTGGCCGAGTGGCCGAAGGCGCTCCCCTGCTAAGGGAGTACACCTCAAAAGGGTGTCGGGGGTTCGAATCCCCCGTTCTCCGCCATTATTTGCTTAGTACGTTGTAATCTGGCTTCTTCGGTAAGTGGTTGAATTTACTAGAAAAAGTGCTTGACCAAGAGATTTGACGGCCTATAATGCGCGGCAACAAATGCACTCGTAGCTCAGCTGGATAGAGTACTCGGCTACGAACCGAGCGGTCACAGGTTCGAATCCTGTCGAGTGCACCATTTAAGCGTTGTGAGTAGTGATACTTACAGCAGCTTTAAAAAAGAGCCTGACTTAAACAGGTCTTCGGAAGAGCCACTCATTTCCAGAAGTAAAATGCAAAAAGCCAGAGGTGAACTGGTTTAAAAAGCGCCACCTGCACTCGTAGCTCAGCTGGATAGAGTACTCGGCTACGAACCGAGCGGTCACAGGTTCGAATCCTGTCGAGTGCACCATAAAACGAAAAGCCCGCATTCAGATGCGGGCTTTTTGCTTTTCTAGGGTCTGCTTTTAGAGCGGCCACCTTTAACGCATCCGTGCTCGTCGAACGCGACCTGTCGGCTTCTGCCTTTTTTCTCGGCGTACACGTAGCGCACTTCACCGTTACGCCCGATGATTTTGTCAGGCTTCCCAAGCAGGCTTTCCACATCCCGCTTGGTCATGCCTGTCGGTGTCTGCTGATTGATGATCGCCTTGCGCCGTTGTTCCGCGCTCAACACATTTCCGCAGCCATCGTCCCGTTGGCCGACGATCACCAGGTCCTCTGAAGGTTGCTTGGTGGGCTTGGCGGCCTTGGTGGACGTCAGGATGGTGGGGGGCGGGCTGCCTGGCAACGGGCTGTCCGCTTTCTGCAGGCGTGATGCTTGCCCGGCCGGACAGCTCAAGGTTGTGAAGGTGATATGACCGCGTTCGTCTTCACAGCGATTGACCGTGGCCGTCCATCCATACACGGGCAGTCCGAGCAGCGCAGCAATGACGATATTCCGAGTGTCGAACCCCATGGCGCATTCCTCCTTGGCGAATGTCCAGGCAGGCTAGTCAGATGAAAAAGGGGCGGCGAGCGTGTTTTCTTCTCGGGATGTGACGTCGTACCGTGGCGCCTTGTAAAACCCTTGGTGCAACTGCGTTTTGCTATCGGCCCAAGGGGTGTGGTCAAGTGTGAACAAACCTTTGCATTGTGTTGCAAGCGATTGTTCCGCGTTGAATTTTTAACATGCAAACCCGGCAAGCGGTGTATGATTGCGCCCGTCAGCCCCGCCGGGGCTTGTGGAATACCTCCATGGACTTACCCAGTAGCCATTTAGAACCAAGCTGTACCAATCACGAATCGACTGATTGATCTTCCGGCGGGTCCACTGCTGGGAGTGGAGTTCGCCTATGACCGAAATAGAAGTAAAGAAGACTCAGGAAAGCCTTCAGGATCGTCTGGCCCAGGTTATCGACCTGTTGCAGCGTCAGCGTGTCGTGGAAGACCTGACACATCGCCAGGATGGTCAGCACCAGGAGCGTGTTGATAATCTCGTTCACCGGCAGAATTTGGTCGAGCTGCAACGCAAGCTCGATGATCTGCACTCCGCCGACGTTGCCTATATTCTCGAAGCCCTGCCTGTTGAGGACCGACTGACGGTCTGGCAACTGGTCAAGGCTGAGCGCGACGGCGATATTCTTCTCGAAGTTTCCGATTCTGTCCGCGAAACGTTGATCGCCGACATGGACGATCACGAATTGCTCGCCGCTGCCAAGGAAATGGACGCGGACGAGCTCGCCGACCTTGCACCCGAGCTGCCTCGGGATGTCGTTCATGAGTTGATGGAAGCGCTGGACAGCCAGCAGCGTGAGCGGGTGCGTTCGGCGCTCTCCTATGATGAGGATCAGGTCGGGGCCCTGATGGACTTCGAGATGGTCACCATCCGCGAGGATGTCAGCCTCGAGGTGGTCTTGCGCTACCTGCGCCGTCTCAAGGAGCTGCCTGGTCACACCGACAAGCTGTTCGTGGTGGATCACGACGGTGTGCTCAAAGGTGTGTTGCCGATCAAGCGGCTGCTGGTCAACGACCCTGACAAGCAGGTGTCCGAAGTCATGGCCAACGATCCGGTCAGCTTCCATCCGGACGGCGATGCGTACGAAGCCGCGCAGGCCTTCGAGCGCTATGACCTGATTTCTTCACCTGTCGTCGACAAGAATGGCAAGCTCATCGGCCGGCTGACCATTGATGAGATGGTCGACCTCATTCGTGAGGAAAGCGAGACAGAAGTCTTGAACATGGCCGGTCTGCGCGAAGAAGAGGATATCTTCGCCTCAGTGTGGCGTTCGCTGCGCAACCGCTGGTCGTGGCTGGCCGTGAACCTGATTACCGCCTTCATCGCCTCGCGGGTGATTGGCCTGTTCGAAGGTTCCATCGAAAAGCTGGTGGCGCTGGCGGCGCTGATGCCGATCGTGGCGGGCATTGGTGGTAATTCGGGTAACCAGACCATCACCATGATCGTCCGCGCCATGGCGCTGGACCAGGTGAGCACCGGCAATACCTCGCGTTTGATGCGCAAGGAGCTGGGCGTTGCACTGGTCAACGGTCTGATCTGGGGTGGAGTGATTGGTGTGGTCGCCTACATGCTTTATCACAGTTGGTCATTGGGTGTGGTGATGACTGCCGCAATGACGCTCAATCTGTTGTTGGCAGCCTTCATGGGCGTGTTGATTCCCATGACGCTCGCACGACTCGGACGTGATCCGGCGATGGGCTCCAGTGTCATGATTACCGCCATGACGGACAGCGGCGGCTTCTTCATTTTCCTGGGCTTGGCGACGCTGTTTCTGCTTTGATCAAGCCGCGCCTCTCCTGAGCAACCGCCGCACAGCGCGGTTGTTCAATGTCCGTCACCGCGATAGCGCGGGTGGGCGGGCACAAAAAAAGCCAGCAATTGCTGGCTTTTTCTCTACTTGCTGCGCGATCGAATTATTCTTCGTCGCCCAAGCTGGTGTCGTGAGCAATGAGCGACACCAACGCGTTTTGCTGACGATGGGCGAGTTGGCGAAAACGTTGCAGCAACTCGCGCTCGTGCAATGACAGCTCAGGGCTGTCAAGGCGAAGCTTGGCCTCATCCCCTAACGCGCCTTCCTGAATCAGGCTTTGTTCGAGGCGTGCAATGATTTCAGAATTCATGCTGCGATGGTTGTCCTTGGAGACCTCGGCGATGCGCTCGCGCATGCCTTCCGGAAGACGGACAACGAACTTGTCAGCTGTGCGACTGGAATAATTGGCCTGTTTCATAGGGCTCATATTTTTAACCGATTTAGTTCAAAAGGGAGGCGGTTCATGCATTGGGCCGCGAGATTCAACAGTCTGACTGTCTTCACGGCGAAATGTTCAACCTGCCCAGCATAAAGGTCCGACATGATGCAGCAAATCGTCGAAACCTTGGCGTCAAATCTGTGACAAATATTGAACTAGATAAAGGCGTTTAGCCAGCACCAATTATCAGAAATGCGTTCTGGTTAGCAAAGTTCCGAGGCACCCGTCACCCCCGGCGGCCGCAGACTACGCGGGCTTGCGCCGTGATGGCTATCTGTCTTCAGGGTAGAGCCCATCGCGGATATTTTCGAGAAAACATTCAGGAAAGAGACGAAGGGTCACGCGATCAAGGAAGGGAGGGCGGTGCGGCAATAAACGAAATGCGTTTGATGAGTCGAGTCAGGCTTGCGCGGGAACCGTTCCTACGGCTTGGCTTGGCGCAGTACCGGGTCGAACTTGATCCGACGGCCAACGATCAATGACATCAGGAATAACATGGCGAATACGCCAGCGCTGATCTTCGCAATCAGCCCCAATGGCTCAAGCGATGCGTCTAGCAATTGATCTACGGCGAGAGCCATCAAGGTCAGAACAAGGAAGGACAGAGCAGCTTTTGACATGGCAGTTCTCGTAAAAAAGGAAAAACGGGTGTTTCAGACACCGTGCAAATAATTCAGAACACCCAGCGTTCGGTGCGGTCAACAGGAATAGCGTCGTCTGTGTCAGTGGCCAGCATGGCGTCGGAGCGGTGGCTCTGCATTGCCGCATAGCGAGGCGCCTGTTTAACCAGATAATGCGGTTGGGCTTGCTGTGCGACGTTCTCGGTCTGGCTGGCATTGTCTTGAAAATGGAAGGCTACCAATGCAACAAGGGCTGCGGCATTCAGGAGGGAGAGCGTCATGTTCATCTCGTTTACCTTCACGTGGGTAGGTGTCTGAAAGGGATTTGCACGATCAGAGAGAATGCAGCGTGCATGCCAAGCTGATATCAGAAAATAATCCTTAAAAAACAATGAGTTATATTTGAATTGCAATGGTTGTGGGTTGCAGTTTGCAAGGATCCCAACTGCCGACATTGCATTTTGCATGACGGACCTTTCCCACAGGTTCGATCAACGTAAGACCATGGTTCGAAACGCCAATCACGACATGACAAAACAATGGCTTGCCGTTAACATGCACGCCGTCTCGCTGGCACCGTTCAGGCGCCGGCACCGTGTCTCAGTAGCTCAATTGGATAGAGCATCCCCCTCCTAAGGGGAAGGTTGTGAGTTCGAACCTCGCCTGGGACACCATTTCAAATACGCTTCCCAGTCCAGGCTCTGTTTTTGGATCGCTTGCGACCGTCAGGCCAACCCGGCTGGCCCTGCTGAAGGATAGGTTGATGACCCCTCTAGATATCACCATCGAGCGTTATGTGCCTGGCGATGAGCAGGGCATCATTGACGTGATCGTGCCGATCCAACGCGAAGAATTTGGTATCGATATCACCCCCGAAGACCAACCCGATCTGATGGCTATTCCTTCCTTTTATCAGGCAGGCAAAGGCGATTTCTGGGTGGCTCGTGCGCAAGGGCGGGTGATTGGCACGATCAGCATGAAAGACATCGGCAACGATGAGGTCGCGCTGCGCAAGATGTTTGTGGCGGCTGCATGGCGAGGGCGCGAGTTTGGCGTGGCGAAACGTCTGCTCGAGTGCCTGATGGAAGCTGCGGCTGCGCGAGGTGTGACGCGAATCTATCTGGGAACGACGGCTAAATTTCTCGCTGCGCACCGGTTCTATGAGAAGCACGGCTTCGAGCTGATCGAGCCGACCGACCTTCCAGCGAGTTTTCCTTTGATGGCCGTGGACACGCGTTTTTACGCCTACACCGTCTAGCGCGAAGCGCATAAAAAAAGCCACGGGGTTTGCGCCCCGTGGCTTTCGTGTTTACCGCATCAGCGGCATTACAGCGCCATGTCGTTTGCAGGCTTGCTTTCAAGCGGCTTGCTCGGCTCGGTGCGCGTGCCGACGCTCTGGTCGATGACCGGCGGCTTGTCCAGTTGCAGGACTTCGGCGGTGTAGTTCCATTCCTGCTGCACTGCAGCCGGCGAGTCGTTCAGCTTGGTGCCGTAGCTTGGGATGATCTGATGGATCTTGGCTTGCCACTCAGGCGTTGCCACTTTGTCCTTGAAGACCTTCTCCAGCACGTTCAGCATGATTGGCGCTGCGGTCGACGCACCTGGCGAGGCGCCCAGCAGTGCGGCAATGCTGCCATCCTGCGAGGAAACGACTTCGGTACCCAGCTTCAGCACGCCGCCTTTTTCGGCATCACGCTTGATGATCTGAACACGCTGGCCAGCTTGCCATAGACGCCAGTCTTCTTTCTTGGCATGCGGGAAATACTCCTGCAGCGCCTTGAAGCGGTCATCGTCAGACAGCATCAACTGACCGGCGAGGTACTCGACCAGCGGGTACTGCTCGATGCCCACTTTGGTCATCGGCCAGAAGTTGTGGGTGGTCATGCTGCTGAACAGGTCCAGGTACGAACCCTGCTTCAGAAACTTGGTCGAGAAGGTGGCAAACGGGCCAAAAAGGATCACGCGCTTGCCGTCCAGCACGCGGGTGTCCAGGTGCGGAACCGACATGGGTGGCGCGCCGGTAGAGGCGATGCCATAGGCCTTGGCCATGTGCTGCATGGCAATGTCCTGGTTCTCGGTCACCAGGAACGAACCGCCGACCGGGAAGCCTGCATAGTCGCGGCCTTCAGGAATGCCGGATTTCTGCAACAGCTTCAACGCGCCGCCGCCTGCGCCGATGAACAGGAATTTCGCGTCGGTGCCACTAGTGGTGCCGTCTTTCAAGTTTTTGTACGAGACGTGCCAACTGCCGTCATCGTTACGCTTGATGTCCTCGACCTCGGTGGAAAGCTTCAGGTTGAAGTTCGGGCGGGTCTGCAGAGAGCTCACGTATTGGCGGGTGACTTCACCCCAGTTGACGTCGGTGCCGATCGGCGTCCAGGTCGTGGCCAGCTTCTGGTTCGGGTCGCGGCCTTCCATCATCAGAGGCACCCACTTGGCGATCTGCGCGTGGTCCTCGGAGAATTGCATTGGGCGGAACAGCGGGCTGGCTTGCAGGGCCTCGTAACGTTTTTTGAGGAATTTGATGTTGTCATCGCCCCACACGAAACTCATGTGCGGTGTGGAGTTGATGAACGAGTGCGGGTTTTTCAGCACGTCGCTGCGCACTTGCCAGGCCAGGAACTGACGGGTCACCTGGAAGGCTTCGTTGATCTCGATGGCTTTGGAGATGTTGACCTTGCCGTCTTTGTCTTCAGGCGTGTAGTTCAACTCCGCCAGGCCAGAGTGGCCAGTGCCGGCGTTGTTCCAGCCGTTGGAGCTTTCTTCGGCTACGCCATCAAGGCGCTCGATCATTTCCATCGACCAGCCCGGTTCCAGCTCATTGAGCCAGACACCCAGCGTCGAGCTCATGATGCCGCCGCCGATCAGCAGCACGTCCACTTTTTTGCTTTCGGCCGCATGGGCTTGAAGCATCCCCAAAGAAATCGCCAGGCCCAGCAGCGCCTTGCTCGTCGTTTTGATCATGGTGCCTTCCACTTGATTTAACGTTATCCGCCTGCCGCTTGGTCGAGGCGAAACCGAATGGCCGCGTCGGGTCCGACGTGACGGTTTCGGTTTCGCGCCCGGCGGGCGAGGGTGGGGTCAAGGCCGATGATGCAGACCTCGAGTTGTGTGTCCCTCCGCGCTGGCTTTTTGTTAAATCGTTGGATTCAGCAGCTTGAGTAAACAACAAACAGTTCGCAAACCCGCTCATCAGGTCCAGGTCCGCGAAAGGCGGCGATTGTACCCGAAATGTGATTTGCGACAAAACAGATGACTATTTAGTCAATACGCCAATGTGTCACAGGTGGCCGAAAGACAGCTCCATGGCCTATGACGGCGCGTTTTGTCGACGGCGGCAAAGGCCGATCTTCCGCCGACAGGGCGCGCTACGACACTGGCGGCAAGGGTTAAAGCGTGAATTTGCCCACCATGCTGTTGAAGGAGATGGCCAGCCGCGAGAGTTCTTGGCTCGATGCGTTGGTCTGGTTGGCGCCCGCAGCCGTCTGTGCCGAAAGGTCCTGGATGTTCACCAGATTGCGATCGACCTCACGAGCCACTTGCGCCTGTTCTTCTGCGGCGCTGGCGATGACCAGGTTGCGTTCGTTGATTTGACTGACGCCTTCACTGATGCGCTCCAGTGCCTGCCCTGCCTCGGTCGCCAGGCCTTGGGTATTGACTGCCAGCGCCTGACTTTTGCCCATGGCATGCACCGCCTCGTCAGCGCCGTTGCGAACCTGAGAAATCATCGATTCGATTTCGCCAGTGGAGGCTTGAGTCCGGGCAGCGAGTGCGCGGACCTCGTCGGCCACCACGGCAAATCCGCGGCCCTGCTCACCGGCGCGTGCGGCTTCGATCGCAGCGTTGAGTGCCAGCAGGTTGGTCTGTTCGGCAATGCCGCGGATCACGTCCAGCACCTTGGTGATGTCGCGAATCTGGCCGGCCAGCGCCTCGACGCGCTGGGTCGAATCATTGATTTCGACGGTCATGGTGTTCATCGCCGCGACGGCTTGTTGCACCTGATGTTGCCCTTTGGCCGCCTCCTCAGCGGTGCGGGTCGAGACTTGCGATGCGCTGGCGGCGTTGCGGGCGACTTCCTCGACCGCCGCTGTCATTTCGTTGACTGCTGTTGCGGCCTGCTGGATTTCGTCGTTCTGGCGCTGCAGCCCACGGCTGCTGTCGTCGGTTACAGCGGTCAGTTCCTCGGCAGCCGAGGCCAATTGGTCCGAGGCGTTGGCGATCTGCTGCACGGTGTTCTTCAGGTTGCCCTGCATATTCGACAAGGCCTTGAGCAACTGGCCGGTTTCGTCTTCGCCACCACTGGCGATGGTTTGGGTCAGGTCGCCACTGGCGACGCGCGCGGCGCTGTCGACCGAGAGAAAAATCGGACGAGTAATCATGCGGGTGACGATCAACCCCAAGGCAATGGCGCATAGCACCGCGAGCAGCGCACCGATGCCCAGCATCCAACTGACTTGACGGTCGGTCTCGACACCGGCCTGTGCCGATTCGCGGGCCTGGCGGGCGTTGGATTCGATCATGATCTTCAGCTCGGTCATGGTTTTGCGATAGCTGGGTGTGACGCTGCTCGCCGCCTGCTTGCTGGCCTGGTCAATGTCGCCACTTTGCATCATCGTGAGGGTGCTTTGCATGGCGGACGAGTAGGCGGCCCAATCCCGTTCGAAGTCATCGCCAGCGGCTTTCTCATCTGCCTCGAGCGGTGTCCCGCGATAAACCTTGAACTCGCTTTCCGCCTGGGCCTGGTTTTCTTTCAGCGATTGAATCGCGGCGTTGATTTCGTCCGGGCTCGCTTTGGTGGCGCTCAGGGCAAGTGCCTTGTAGAAGTCGCGGTTGGTGGCGATGACGTTGGCCTTGACCGAGTCCACTTTGGCGATCGAGACCAGGTTGTCCTCGACAGTGTTCTGAAACAGATCGTACAGGCGGGAAATACCGGTCTGTCCCAGCACACCGATCACAACCGTGATGAGTGCGCACAGGCAAAACGCAGACAGCAATTTGGTCTTGAGTTTCAGATTCGAGAGCCAGGACATGGAGAGTACTCGGGCAGGGAGGAGGGGGCGGCACACAGGCGCTTTCCCTGCGTATCGGCGGAGAAATCCCGGACTTTACCGGTTTCGAAACAAGCAGATGAACGCCCTCATCTCGACGATCCTGCACCCATTAGCGAGTGGACATTCCAGCGCAATGAGAGGTGTTGGTCTGACAATGGAGGGGCGCCGTGCGGACGGTTCAAAACGTGCAATCTGCGATCACGGTCGCTTTTTCCCGCGCCCATCACCTAAGCTTTACCCCTGCGCCGCCGATAACCCGGACAAGCGGCAATTCACCGCACCGCAACTCGCCCGAGCTGGTATGAATTAGCTTGATGGCAAATTGATGTTGGCTATCATCGTCACCCGCAGCACGGGGGCGATGCCGTCGACGTATTGTGTAATTGCCCTTGGGCCGATTTTTTCTCCCGTGACAGGAATCTCGATGCTGGCGTGGAACCAAAAAACCTTTCTGATCGTCGATGATTTCTCCGATTTCCGCAGTTCGGTCAGGTCGATGCTGCGCGAATTGGGCGTCAAGGAAGTGGACACTGCAGACAACGGTGAACAGGCCATCAAAGCCTGTTCGCAAAAGCGCTATGACTTCATCCTTCACGATTTCAACCTGGGCGATGGCAAGAAAAATGGCCAGCAGGTGCTCGAAGACCTGATGACTGATCGCCTGATCAGCCATGAAAGCGTGTTTGTCATGGTCACGGCCGAAAACAGCCAGGCAATGGTGATGAGTGCGCTGGAATGGGAGCCTGACGCTTACCTGACCAAGCCGTTCAACCGCGCCAGCCTTGCCCAGCGACTGGAAAAAATCGTCCAGCGCAAGACCGTGCTCAAACCGATTCTCCAGGCCCTGGACCGTGGCAAGCCGGCCGAAGTGCTGGCCGCTTGCGTCAACCTGACCAAACAGGATCCGCGCTTTGCGCCGTTGTGCATGCGTTACAAGGCCGACGCCTTGCGTGATCTGAATCAGTTCGAACCGCTGGAAGCCTTCCTCAAGTCGATACTCGCCGACCGTCCCCAGCCATGGGCCTATTCGGCACTGGGCAAGCTGCTTCATAAACGAGGCCGCAACGCCGAAGCACAAGGCGTTTATGAGGAAGCCATTCGCGCCTTCAACAGCATGCCGGTGCTGTTCGACGGTTTGGCCGACGTGCTGATCACCAGCGGCGACGGGCGCCGAGCGCAGAAAATGCTGGAAGAAGCCGTGCGCCTGTCGCCGTATGCGGTCCGACGCCAACGGCTGTTGGGTAAGCTGGCGTTGGAAAATCAGGACTTCGACAGCGCCTCCAAGGCTTATCGCCAAGCCGTTTCCCAAGGGCAGTTTTCACGCTTCAAAGACCCCGAAACCAATCTGGGGCTGGCGCAGGCGCTGATCAGCAAAGGTGGCGAACGGGGGCTCGACGCCCGTACCCGGGTCGAAATCAACCAGACCCTCGGTGAAGTGGCCAAGGAGCACACCCACGATGCCGGTCTGCAGGTGCGCGCCCGTTTGATGAAGGCGACCAGCGTCGCGACCTCCGACCCGGAAATGGCGGCGAAACTGACTGAGCAGGCCATGACCCGTCTGGAAGGCATGGAGCAATTTCTCAGCGCCGACGCTGCGCTCGCCGTGGCCGCGCAGCTCAAGCAGTTGGGCCAGGAATCGGCCGGCGCGAACATTCTCAAAAGCTGTGCGGAAATCTACGGCGACGATCCGCAGGTCATGCAGAACATCGCCAAACAGACCGACGATCCGGACATCCTCAGCGCCGGTAAGGCGGCGATCGATTTCAACCTGCAAGGCATCCGCAGTTACCGCGCCGGCAAGCTGGGTGAAGCACAGGACCTGTTCCGTAAAGGCCTGGCACTGCAACCAAAGAACATCAGTATCGCGTTGAATATGGCCCAGTCGCTACTGCACATGGGGGTGCAGAACCTTGACGCGGCCAGCCTGCAGGAGTGTCGCAACAGCCTGAAAATGGTGGGCATGATGCCCGAGACGGACCCGCGCTACGAGCGCTACCAGAAACTGCGGCTCAAGGCATTCGGCGAATGACGGATCAGGAACTGGGGCTGGATTTTTCGATGGTGATCGCCTCCACCGTCCATGACATGAAGAACTCGCTGGCGTCGCTGATCCAAGCCCATGGTCAGTGGGTCCGGCAATTGCCCGAGGCGCAGCGCGGCACCGCGGAACAGGGGGTGATCGATTACGAATTCGCACACCTCAACGGCATGCTGGTGCAGTTGTTGGGCTTATACAAACTGGGCGTGAACCAACTGCCGTTGCGCCCGGATTATCACGAGCTGGATGACTTCATCGAAGCCCAGTTGGCCTTTCACCAGGAAGTTCTCGCCAGCCGCGGCATCGCGGCCCGGTATGAGGTTGAAGACTTCGGTCTGCCGGGTTTCTTCGACCGCGAGCTGATCGGCTCGGTGGTCTCGAACGTGGTGATCAATGCCATTCGCTTTGCGCGCAAGGAGGTGTTGATTTCGGCCAGGCAGATAGACCAACAATTGGTCATCAGCGTCAACGATGACGGGCCTGGCTTTCCTGAACCGATGATCGCGCATCAGGCCGATTATGTGCTGGGCATCAACCAACGCAGCGGCAGCACCGGGCTGGGTCTGTACTTCGCTGCCAATATCGCTCGCCAGCATCAGCGGCAGGGTGTGCGCGGACGCATCGAAATCGCCAACGGCGGCGAGTTGGGTGGCGGGGTGTTCAGGATTTACCTGCCCTGACCGAACGACCTGGTACCCGTCTGAGCATAGGAGTGCCTGCCAAGCTCAAACCTGCGCTCACGGGCTTTCGGAGTGAGCGGTATATCGGACCGAGCGCTTACTGCGCATTCGCCACATTCATCTTCGGTGGTGTCCAGCCAGCAGATCGCGCAGGCGCGGTGAATGCGTCAGTAGGATGACAGCTGAACAGAGCATACGAAAGCTGCGCCCGGCAAGGGGCGACGATTGACGTTGTTGTTGTTGTTGTTGTTGTTGTTGTTGTTGTTGTTGTTGTTGTGGGCGAGGCGCAGGACTGAGGAAACTGGGCGACGTCCCGTCTTGAATGGATCCCTGTTTCAAGCGTCTTAGTCGCCATCGCGCGATCTTTTAGCAGAAAATATAAGCCGCAGTGACGCGCGATGACCGCCGGGCAGTCAGCGCTACGCTCAGAGCGTCCAAGGGTTTACAACCCTTTACCCAGCACGACGTTGAGCGCATTGCGCGCATCGTCCAGTTGCACCAGCGTGGCGTGATGCGCGCCCAGCGCATCGCGGTTTTCGATGGCGGTGAGGATGGCCTTGTGACGCGGCAGCGCCAATTCGTGCAGATTTGGCCGCTGATTGGAGTGCTTCAAGGCTTCGCGTAGCGCGAGCGACAGCATGTTGCACAGGTGCGCCAGCAGGTCGTTGTGGGTGGCGTCGGCGATGCGGCTGTGGAAATCCAGGTCCGGTTGCAGCACGTCTTCGACGGTCGGGGCGAGGGCCATGCGCTCGTAGGCTTCGCCGATGGCGGCGACTTCCTCAGGCGTAGCGTGCTGGGCGGCGAGGGCGGCGGCAGCCGGTTCGATGATGCTGCGCACGCTGGTCAGCAGTGCAAAGAATTCGTTCTGAGGGGAACATTGCATCAGCCAGTGCAGAACGTCAGGATCCAGAATGTGCCATTCACGTCGGGGCTTGACCACCGTGCCGACGCGCGGGCGCGAGTACACCAGCCCTTTGGCCACCAACACGCGCGTTGCTTCGCGCAAGACCGGACGGCTGACCGCATATTCTTCGCAGAGCAAGGCTTCGGCGGGGAGTTTGTCGTCTGGTTTGAAGCGGCCTGAGACGATCTGCATGCCGATGTCCTGAACGATACGCGAGTGCATGCTTTTACGGTCGGAGGGCTTACGGTAATCCATGGGGCGCGAGGCAATCCTGAGCGATGAATGCGGCGCATCATAGCATTGGCGTGACGGTGGTAGGCGGGCTACAGCGATGAAGCCATCGGTCCGGTTGCGGCGAGCTGATCCATTGGCCAGTTGACGGTGATTCGCCGTTACAGCGGTCAGCTATCCCTATGAAGCCATTAGTCCGGGTTCGGCGAGCTGATCCATTGGCGATGTTGACGCTGATTCACC
>NZ_JAOCEA010000021.1:0-95608 GCF_029841165.1 Pseudomonas sp. GD03842
CTTATCTGAAACCTTTAACTCGTTGATCTTCAAGGAGTTTTCGGTTCCGACTGCGCCGGAAGTGGGGCGAATTATAGAGACATCTGAAGGCCCGTCAACCCTTAATTTGAAGTTTGCCTCAAAAAGGCGAAATCCTGGCAAAAACAATCAGTTGCTTCTGTTTATATAGGAAGCCTCCGCCACTTTTTAAAAGCGCTACAGAACACCCGCTTGCCGTAATGCCATCACGGCTGAATCAGAAAGCCCCAATACCCGTTGCAACACCTCAAGCGTGTGTTCGCCCAACAGCGGCGGCGCACGTCGATATTCCACAGGCGTCTCGGACAAACGAAGAGGACTCGCGACCTGAGGCACCGTCCCGGCCAGCGCATGGGGCAGTTCGACCTTCAAGCCTCGTGCCTGAACGTGGGGATCTGCAAATACTTGGGCGACGTCGTTGATCGGCCCACACGGAACACCCGCACGCTCGAGGGACTGCACCCATTCCGCCGTGGTTTTGAACACCGTCGCCTGACGAATAAGAGGTATCAACTCTGCGCGATGCAGCACCCGCTGCTTATTGGTCGAAAACCGAGGATCGTCAGCCCACTGCGGCTGGCCGGCGACCTCAGCAAACTTGCGGAATTGGTTGTCGTTACCCACCGTAAGGATGAAGTCGCCATCAGCTGTAGGAAAATCCTGGTATGGCACGATATTAGGGTGTGCGTTCCCCAACCGTCGCGGCGGCGTGCCAGTGGTGAGATAGTTCATGGCCTGGTTCGCCAGACAGGCAACCTGTACATCCAGCAATGCCATGTCGATGTACTGGCCAGGCCCGCCTTGATCCCGATGGGCCAACGCCGCGAGAATCGCCGATGTGGCGTACAGCCCGGTCAGAATGTCAGTCAATGCGACACCCACCTTGACAGGTCCCTGCCCTTCTTCGCCCTCTGGCCGGCCAGTCAGGCTCATAAGCCCGCCCAACCCCTGAATCATGAAATCGTAGCCCGCCCGCTGCGCGTAGGGCCCGGTCTGCCCGAAACCGGTAATCGAGCAGTAGATAAGTCGTGGATTTTCAGCTTGCAGCGAAGCGTAATCCAGCCCGTATGCCTTGAGGCCTCCAACCTTGAAATTCTCGATCACAATGTCGGACTTAGCCGCCAGTTCACGAACCAACTTCTGACCTTCAGGTCGTGTGAAGTCGATGGTGACAGACTGCTTGTTACGGTTGGCAGAAAGGTAATAGGCCGCTTCAGAGGTATTCTCGCCGCGCCCATCCTTTAAAAAAGGTGGCCCCCAGGCACGCGTGTCATCGCCATGGACCGGCCGCTCGACCTTGATCACATCGGCGCCCAAGTCGGCAAGAATCTGCCCTGCCCAGGGGCCGGCCAACACCCGGGACAAGTCCAACACTCGCAAATGCGACAACGCCCCCATGGCTGACTCCCCCTCAGTAGAAGGCTTGAATGCCGGTCTGAGCGCGCCCCAGGATCAGGGCATGCACATCGTGGGTACCTTCGTAGGTGTTCACGACCTCGAGGTTGACCAAATGGCGAGCAATGCCGAACTCGTCGGAAATACCATTACCGCCCAGCATGTCGCGGGCCATTCGCGCGATGTCGAGCGACTTGCCACAGGAGTTACGCTTCATGATCGAGGTGATCTCGACGGCTGCCGTCCCTTCGTCCTTCATGCGCCCCAATCGCAGGCACCCCTGCAGCGCCAGCGTTATCTCGGTCTGCATGTCGGCCAGCTTTTTCTGGATCAATTGATTGGCTGCCAGCGGACGACCGAATTGCTGGCGGTCCAGCGTGTATTGGCGAGCGGTGTGCCAGCAGAACTCGGCGGCCCCAAGCGCTCCCCAGGAAATGCCGTAGCGGGCAGAGTTGAGGCAGGTAAACGGCCCTTTCAGACCGCGAACCTCCGGGAAGATGTTCTCTTCGGGGACGAATACATTGTCCATCACGATTTCCCCGGTGATCGAGGCACGCAACCCAACTTTGCCGTGGATTGCCGGAGCGCTCAGCCCCTGCCAGCCCTTCTCCAAGACAAACCCGCGGATGTCTCCGGCGTCGTCCTTTGCCCAGACCACGAACACATCCGCGATAGGGCTGTTGGTGATCCACATTTTGTTGCCAGTCAGTCGGTAACCGCCGTCCACTTTCCGGGCGCGGGTGATCATCGCGCCAGGATCCGAGCCGTAATTGGGCTCCGTCAGGCCAAAGCAGCCAATCCACTCACCGGATGCCAGCTTGGGCAGGTATTTCTCCTTCTGCGCTTCGCTGCCGAACTCGTTGATGGGCACCATGACCAACGACGACTGCACGCTCATCATCGAGCGATAGCCAGAATCGACACGCTCAACCTCTCTGGCGATCAGGCCATAGCAAACGTAGTTCAAGCCGCTGCCGCCATACTGCTCGGGAATGGTCGCACCCAGCAGACCGACCTCACCCATTTCACGGAAGATCGCAGGATCGGTCTTTTCATGCCGGAAGGCTTCGAGGACACGAGGGGCAAGCTTGTCTTGAGCGAATTGCTCTGCACTGTCGCGCACCATGCGCTCTTCTTCGGTGAGCTGCTGATCCAGCAACAGGGGGTCAATCCAATTGAAGCTTGCCTTACCACCCATGTTCGTCTCCTCACTAAATGGTTTCCTCGGCCGGAGCCGAGGTGAGTCTTGAAGCGATGCTAAGGCGTGCCTCGGGAGGGGGCAAACGAGGATTGCGAACATACTTGTGATAATTTCTCACTTCGTAATGCGCAATCGCGCAACTATCCGACATGACAAGTGAGGTTGACGTACATGCGCCGCCGAATTCCAAGCACTGCTGCGCTGGTCAGCTTCGAAGCTGCGGCGCGACACGAAAGCTTTACCAAGGCAGCCGAAGAACTTTCGCTGACTCAAAGTGCCATTTGCCGACAGATCGGAGGGCTTGAGGAATTCCTGAATGTGGAATTGTTCCGACGCTCTCGCAGGGGAGTGAAGTTGACCGAAGCAGGCCTTTCTTACAGTCGACGCGTGGCTACCCAGCTCGACGCCGTTGAAAGGGATACGCTGTCGGTGATGGGCCCTCAAGGTGCGAATGTGATCGAACTTGCGGTGGTCCCGACATTCGGCACGCAGTGGTTGTTGCCCCGCCTGAGGGACTTCCAGCAGCGGCACCCAAACGTCACGGTCAACTTGACCAATCGCACTCGACCTTTCCTGTTCGCCGATACCGACTTTGACGCCGCCATCTATTTCGGCGATGCAGACTGGTCAGGTACCGAGTCTCATCGCCTGATGAGCGAAAACCCAATGCCTGTTTGTAGCCCCAAAATCTTGGGCAACAAACCCAGACTTAGCGCAGGGGAATTGTCGTCAATGCCGCTGCTGCAACAAACCACAAGGCCCTACGCTTGGCGGCAATGGTTCAACTCAATGGACCTGAGCGTGGCGCGAGATATGACAGGGCCGCGATACGAGTTGTTCTCCATGCTCGCGCAGGCGGCGATGCATGAGATGGGTGTCGCACTGATCCCGCCTTTTTTGATCCAGCGCGAGCTGGAGGAACAACGGCTGGTCGTGGCGAACACGCATCCATTGGCGAGCGCAAAAGCCTATTACCTGATGATTCCCGATCGGAAAGTCGAATCCGTATCATTAAAAGCCTTTAAAGACTGGCTGGTGGAGCAGGCACAGACCTTCAATCTGCCCGGAATTGCTGGGTTGGAGGGGCTTGACTAACTTTGTAGTAAGTATCTATGAAGCGCTACATATATCTCGGAATGTCGCATTTACGAAACACCCGTGTTTTATATCCAAAACAGGCTGAACGCTTTGAAATACGCGGTCTTTGGCCTGATAGGACATCATTTCGAATCAGGATTTTAAAAATACGCTGAAACGGACAAATCGAGCTGTAGGCCTTTAAATTAAAGGCTTTCAGCTTTTTGTTGCGTCAATCGGTCACAGGGTGACTTGTAGTAAAAGACACGTCCCGTTACAGAATTGCTTGAACGTCCTAGGTTACCCCTGCAAAATGCCGCGCCCCGCTTTGTTGACGGGGTCGTGGTGATCGCTGTCCCAGACGCGCCATCCGTAGTGCGCTGGCCTATTTTTCAAAGATAAAAAGATCACGCAGGAGATTTGACGTGCACATTGGTGTCCCCCTAGAAACCCAGTCCGGTGAAACTCGGGTTGCTGCTACTCCGGAAACCATCAAGAAACTCATCGGCCAAGGCCACACGGTCACCGTGCAGTCGGGCGCAGGTATAACCGCCAGCGTCACGGACAGTGCCTACCAAACTGCAGGCGCTTCGATTGGTAGCGCCGCTGACGCCTTCGGCGCAGAGCTGATTCTCAAGGTCGTCGCGCCAAGTGACAGCGAGCTGGCGCTGATCAAGAGCGGCACGTTGGTCATCGGGATGCTCAATCCCTTCAACAACGAAATAATCGCCAAGATGGCCGAGCGCGGCATTACCGCTTTCGCCCTTGAGGCGGCACCTCGGACATCACGTGCGCAAAGCCTCGACGTGCTGTCGTCGCAAGCCAACATCGCCGGTTACAAATCGGTGCTTCTGGCTGCACATCACTATCCGCGCTTCATGCCAATGCTCATGACCGCCGCGGGCACGGTAAAGGCTGCGCGTGTGCTGATCCTCGGCGCTGGGGTTGCCGGCCTGCAGGCCATCGCCACCGCCAAACGCCTGGGCGCGGTGATCGAAGCGTCTGACGTTCGCCCTGCGGTCAAAGAGCAGATCGAGTCGCTGGGTGCCAAATTTGTCGACGTTCCCTACGAAACAGATGAAGAACGCGAGGCTGCGGAAGGTGTAGGAGGCTATGCGCGCCCCATGCCCGCCAGTTGGATGCAGCGCCAGGCAGTAGCCGTTCACGAACGCGCCAAACAGGCGGACATCGTGATCACCACTGCATTGATTCCCGGACGCAAGGCGCCGGTGCTGCTGAGCGCAGAGACCGTTTCGCAGATGAAACCCGGTTCGGTGGTGATTGATCTTGCGGCGGCCCAAGGCGGCAACTGCCCGCTCACCGTGGCGGATCAAGTGGTCATCGAGCACGGGGTGACCATCGTCGGCCATACCAACCTGCCTGCCCTGGTGGCGGCTGACGCGTCGGCGCTCTATGCGCGCAACCTGCTGGACTTCATGAAGCTGATCTTCACCAAGGAAGGCCAGCTCGAGATCAACCTCGAAGACGACATCGTCGCCGCGTGCCTCATGTGCCGCGATGGCCAGATCGTCCGCAAGAACGGCTGAGGACAATATTGATGGAAGACATGCTGATCTCTCATGGCGTCTACAACCTGATCATCTTCGTACTGGCGATCTACGTCGGCTACCACGTGGTCTGGAACGTCACCCCTGCATTGCACACCCCACTGATGGCAGTCACCAACGCGATTTCGGCGATCGTTATCGTCGGCGCGATGCTGGCTGCTGCGCTGACGGTCACCCCGCTGGGTAAGACGATGGGCACGCTGGCGGTCGCATTGGCCGCTGTCAACGTATTCGGTGGCTTTCTGGTCACCCGTCGCATGCTGGAAATGTTCAAGAAAAAAGCAGCCCCTACCAAAGGTGCTGCCAAGGATGAGGTGGCTAAGTAATGAGTATGAACCTCGTGACTCTGCTGTACCTCGTGTCCGCGATTTGCTTCATTCAGGCCCTCAAAGGCCTCTCGCACCCGACGACGTCCCGGCGTGGCAACCTGTTCGGCATGTGCGGCATGGGCTTGGCAGTCCTGACCACCATCGGCCTGGTGTTCAAGCTGGCAGCGCTGTCCACCGATGGTGCCAGCGCCGGTATCGGTTACATCGTCATCGGCCTGCTGCTGGGCGGTACGGCCGGTTCGATCATGGCCAAACGCGTCGAGATGACCAAGATGCCGGAACTGGTCGCGTTCATGCACAGCATGATCGGCCTGGCAGCGGTGTTCATCGCTATCGCTGCGGTCGTCGAGCCTCAGTCGTTGGGTATCGTTCAACACCTGGGCGATTCGATCCCAACCGGTAACCGCCTGGAGTTGTTCCTTGGCGCAGCCATCGGAGCCATCACTTTTTCCGGCTCGGTCATTGCGTTCGGCAAGTTATCAGGCAAATACAAATTTCGTCTGTTCCAGGGCGCACCGGTGCAGTTTGCCGGTCAGCACAAGCTGAATCTGATCCTGGGCCTGGCGACGCTGTTCTTTGGCCTGACCTTCATGTTCACTGGCAGTCTGTTCGCGTTCGCGATCATGCTGATTCTGGCGTTCGTGATTGGGGTGTTGCTGATCATCCCGATCGGGGGTGCCGACATGCCCGTCGTGGTGTCGATGCTCAACAGTTATTCGGGCTGGGCAGCCGCCGGTATTGGCTTTTCGCTGAACAACTCCATGCTGATCGTCGCAGGATCGCTGGTCGGTTCGTCGGGTGCGATTCTGTCGTACATCATGTGCAAGGCCATGAACCGTTCGTTCTTCAACGTGATCGGCGGAGGTTTCGGCGGGGCGGCAGACGCAGGCGCGACGGGCGGGGCTAAAGAAGCTCGGCCAGTCAAATCCGGCTCGGCTGACGACGCCACCTTCTTGCTGACCAACGCCGACACCGTGATTATCGTCCCAGGCTACGGCCTCGCAGTGGCGCGCGCTCAGCACGCGCTCAAAGAGCTGACGGAGAAGCTGACCCACGCCGGTGTGACCGTCAAATACGCGATCCACCCTGTGGCGGGTCGGATGCCAGGGCACATGAACGTACTGCTGGCCGAGGCTGAAGTGCCGTATGACCAAGTGTTCGAGATGGAGGACATCAACTCCGAATTTGGCCAGGCAGACGTGGTTCTGGTGCTAGGCGCCAACGATGTGGTCAACCCGGCGGCCAAGAACGATCCGAAATCCCCGATCGCGGGCATGCCGATTCTCGAAGCCTTCAAGGCCAAGACGATCATCGTCAACAAGCGTTCGATGGCCAGCGGTTACGCAGGCCTGGATAACGAACTGTTCTACCTCGACAAGACCATGATGGTCTTCGGCGACGCCAAAAAAGTCATCGAAGACATGGTCAAGGCTGTCGAATAACGACGCTGGCCTACGGCTGGACAGACCCTCGACGCGGACATCGGTCGAGGGTTTTTTACATCCTGCGTAAAGGTGTTTTGCGCGCCAACCCGCCAATTAGAGCCCTCCCATGCGACCTTGGTCGGGGAGCCAAACACGCTCAAATCTCTAGACTGGGTCGCTCGCATCCTCGTCTCGAGATAACACTCCATGCACCGTGAACGTATTCGCCTGCCGTCGCTGATGAGCAAGGTAATGAGCGCGGCTGATGCCGCTTCCCTGATCAAGGACGGCATGACCATCGGCATGAGCGGCTTTACCCGCGCCGGTGAAGCCAAGGCAGTCCCGAAGGCCCTGGCCGAGCGGGCCAAGGCCCATCCACTGAAAATCAGCCTGATGACCGGCGCCAGCTTGGGCAACGATCTTGACAAGCAACTGACTGAAGCGGGCGTACTCTCGCGCCGCATGCCCTTCCAGGTCGACAACACACTTCGCAAGGCCATCAACGATGGTTCGGTCATGTTCATCGACCAGCACTTGTCCGATACCGTCGAACAATTGCGCAACCGCCAGATCAAGTCTGTCGACATTGCGGTCATCGAATGTGTGGCAATCACTGAAGAAGGCCACTTGGTACTGTCCACCTCGGTCGGCAACTCGGCCAGCTTCGCGATCCTGGCCGAGAAGGTCATTGTCGAGATCAACACCGCACAGCCGGTCGAGCTCGAAGGCCTGCATGACATCTATATTCCGACTTATCGGCCAACACGCCTGCCGATCCCTGTGCTGAAAGCCGATAGCCGCATCGGCAGCCAGGCGGTGCGGATCGATCCAGCCAAAATCGTGGGCATCGTGTTCAGCGATCAAAACGATTCGCCCTCGACTGTATTGCCTGCGGATCATGAAACGCAGGCCATTGCAGGTCATTTGGTGGAGTTTTTCAAAAATGAAGTGCGCCAGCACCGGCTGACCAATCAGTTAATGCCCTTGCAGGCAGGCGTCGGGACCATTGCCAATGCGGTGATGACAGGGCTTATCGACTCGCCTTTCCATGGAATGGCGATGTATTCCGAGGTGCTGCAGGACTCGACATTCGACCTCTTTGAAGCGGGCAAGCTGGATTTCGCGTCGGGCTGTTCGATGACGCTGTCCGCACGCAAGCACGATGCGGTGTTCAATCACCTCGAGCAGTACAAACCGAAACTGTTATTGCGCCCCCAGGAGATCTCCAATCACCCGGAAGTCGTGAGGCGCCTGGGCATCATCGGCATCAACACCGCTCTGGAGTTCGACCTTTACGGCAACGTCAATTCCACTCATGTCGGAGGCACACGGATGATGAACGGCATCGGTGGCTCGGGCGACTTCGCGCGCAACGCGCATCTGGCGATTTTCGTCACCAAGTCCATCGCTAAGGGCGGCGCGATATCGAGCGTGGTGCCTATGGTCAGTCATGTTGACCATACAGAGCACGACGTCGACATCCTGGTGACCGAGCAGGGGCTCGCAGACCTGCGCGGCCTGGCACCTCGTGAACGCGCCCGGGTAATCATCGATAACTGTGTCCATCCGGCTTACCGAGAAGCGTTGAACGATTATTTCCGCCGTGCCTGCGCCTTGGGAGGGCATACTCCCCATGTCCTGCGCGACGCACTCAGTTGGCACCTTAATCTGGAAGAAACCGGTCGCATGCTCGCCGTATGAGAAAACAGTTGGGCTATGGCGACGACCATTCGTCGCCATCATGGCCCGCCTGATCGAGATATATTCAAAAACTGTTCTGCTGTACCGGTCACATCCAGCGCTAAACGCAAAGCTTTCACCGTTCTAGCGCACAAAATGCATCATTAAGGTGCAAACCGGTACAGTTGCCCCAAATCCGAACAAAACAGTGCTCCTCCACAGTTAACTGGAGCAGCACAATACGATTGAACTGTGTCTGGAGAGAGGCGGGCAACGAGAGGAAGATTGGCACCAATCAAGCCACTATCTAATCCCGCCACAAGCGGAAGGAAGAAGCACCATGGAACGCACCGTAAGTTCCGAACTGTTCTACGAAGACACCGCAAAATCCGCTAAAGCCTCGTTGCCGCTGCGCATGTTCGCCAACTTGATGCTCTGGCAGCGTCGCCTGTCCAGCCGCCACCAACTGGCTCGTCTGGATGCTCGCCTGCTGGCTGACGCCGGTATCAGCGAATCCCAGCGTTACGAAGAGCTGAGCAAGCCGTTCTGGCGCTGATTAAGCGTCTGCTGGTCCCAGGCTGAGAGCCTCTCACCAGCAACCCAAATTCCTACAAAACCCGTCGCAGGTGACTGCTGACGGGTTTTGTCGTTTCAGAGCGCCATAAACCCTCTTGGCGGCTGAATCCTACAACAGGTACAGTTTTGGAGAATTAAATTACTACAGGTACAGTTTGGCTTTGTTAGCGTTCGCGCACTGCCGACGCTACGCCGAGATAGTCGCTAAGAGCCGGTTACGCTAGTCTTGCCTCTCCCTTGCCCGATCGCCTGCCGGACTGTCTTATCCGACAAAAACGCGTGCGCGGTCTCGATCCATTCCGTTGGAGTACTACCATGCCCCGCATTCACCTGTTGAGCGCTGCAGCGCTCCTGATCGCTGCCACCGGAGTCCAGGCTTCGAGTTTCGTTGTAACCACCGATACAGTGGTGCGGGCACTGGATGCCTCTTCGAACGCTACTTCGAAAATCTCTTCTTCCTTTCACGACGATAAAATCGTGCTGGCTGCCAAGGACGATGCAGCCAGTTTCGTTGCCAGCAACGGCAGCATCCGTGGCGCTCGCCTTCAAGGTGCCTTCCAGCATATTCGGGAAATCAGCCCGAATCTGAACGCTAGCGATGAACAACTGGCTCAGGCGATCCTGGCTATTTGATTCAAGTTCAGCCACGCGACAGCTTTCGTACCGTTAGACCGGACGTGTTTACTGGCTCTGCCCGGGGCATTTGCGCTAGCCTTTGGCTCTCGTTCCGCCACTCACGAAGTCTCATGCGTTCATTGACTCGCCTGTTGATGGGATCGATCGCCGGGCTGATGTGCATCGCCCAGGCCCATGCGTTCGATACGACCACACAAAGCCTGGTCAAAAGCGGGTATGCCACCAGCCAGGTGACGACCGGGCCATTCGACAACAAGCTGATCGTTGCCGCTCACGATGATGCGGCAGCCTTCGTGGCCACGGATGGCCAGTTGCGAGGCGCTCGACTGGAATCTGCATTGATGTATCTGCGCAGGTCCACGTCAAAACTTCATGCCAGCGACCTTGAACTGGCGCAGGCAATTCTCGTCCAATAGTCACTTTTGCATTTCTGTATTTCTGGAGCCGTTCCATGCGTACCCCGCTGATCGCCGCCGCCCTCGGTCTGTTGTTGCTGACCGATGTCGCGCACGCGCAAACCTTGAAAGCCACCAGTAACATCGTCGTGCGCGCGCTGGGGCGCAGCGTTGATTTCACTTCCGACACCACCTCGTCAGTGCGTAACTGGAAAATGATCGTGGAAGCCCAAGACGACGCCGCCAGCTACGTTGCCAGCAATGGCAACATCCATGGCGCCCGCCTGGATGCCGCGTTTGCGACCCTGCGCGAGCGTCTGCCTGAAGCCCGTGACGCCAGTGATCAGGATCTCGCCGAAGCCATCCTCGCACTGTGAGATGCGTAGCCGCCTGGCTGTTGGGGTCTGCACTTTCGCTTTTCTGCACGAGCGCCCTTGCCGATTTGAGCCTGTCGCTTTACACCGACGGGTTGAATCGTGAGCAGACGAAAGCCAGCCAGGCGCTGCTTGACGAAGCGATGGCGCACCTGCCGCCCCTGTTCGTCAGCAAGCTGGACCGGAAAGTCGAAGTTCGATGGACCGACGACATGCCGTCCAATGCTTACGGTCGTGCCGACGGGCCATATCGTCTGGATTTGAACCAACGCTTGTTGAGTGGCCTGACGGATGGCAGTGCCGCCACCACCCGAACCAATCGCCCCCATGGCACTGTTCGCGAGGAAATGCTCGCCACGGTGCTGCACGAGCTGACCCACATCTACGATCACGCGCAACTCTGGTCGCCTGAAGCCCGCAAGCTCATCATCGCCTGCACCCGTCAGGGCAACAGCGTTGGCAAGGTTGGGCTTCGCGACAGTTGCCGGGGTCAGACCGACCGACGCTTCACCCTGAGCGATGACCCTCGCCTGCTGGACCTGGCTGGCTGGCCACAATACGTCGGGCGCCGAGGCGAACGCGAAGAACGCAACGGGCAGGTCGCGCGCAGCCCGGACATTTACGAGATCACCAGCCCGCTGGAGTTCGTCGCGGTCAACATGGAATATTTCCTGCTCGACCCCGCTTACGCCTGCCGTCGGCCTGCCCTTTACGCCTACTACAAGCAGCAATTCAACTGGGCGCCCGAAGCCAAAGACACATGCTCCACATCCTATCCCTACCTCAACGCCGGCAATGATTTTGCGCGCGAGCCATTGGGCAAGCTCGATCCGGAACGGGTGTACGAAGTTGACTATCTGTTGGCCGAGGCCAACCAGAATCTGGTGAGCCGGTGGGGCCATAGCATGTTGCGGCTAGTGATCTGCAAACCGGGCCGCCCGCGCGGTCCGGATTGTCGCCTCGACCTGGATCAGCACCTGGTGCTGTCCTACCGGGCTTTCGTCAACGACCTGCAACTGTCGAGCTGGAGCGGGCTGACGGGGGTATATCCCTCTCGTCTGTTCGTGCTGCCTTTGGGCCAAGTGATCGACGAATACACGAAAACCGAGCTTCGCAGCCTGGCGTCGGTCCCGCTGAAACTCTCTCGCGACGAAATCGATGGGCTGGTGCAGCATGCCGCCGAGATGCACTGGGCGTATGACGGCAATTATTGGTTCCTGTCGAACAACTGTGCCGTCGAGAACCTGAAACTCTTGCGCAGCGGGACCAACGATCCGCGACTGATCGGACTGGACAGCATCATGCCCAACGGTCTTCTGGAAGTGCTCAAGGGGAGGGGGCTGGCCGACACCAGCGTGCTGGATGACCCGAAGAGGGCGTTGCGGCTCGGCTATCGGTTCGACTCGTATCGGGATCGCTACCAAGCGATGTTCGATGTGCTGCGCAACAGTACGAACGTCCATGAAAAGACGGTCGAGGACTGGTTGGCGCTGCCTGCAAAAGAGCGACAACCTTGGTTCGCCAAAGCCGATCTGCGGGCCAGTGCAGCCTTGCTGTTGCTGGAGCAGGCAAGCATGCGACGCCAATTGTTGCTGGCCCAGGACGAAGTCAAGCAGCGTTACCTCAGCGCGGTCGAGAAAAAGGACAACCGCGTGTCCCAGGCGACCGGAACATTGCAGGATATCCTCGCCAACAGTGGTTTCCTGAGTCGGCCTGCGGAGTTGCTGGGCAGCGGTGGCTATGGCTTACCGCAGCAAGGTGAATGGGGACGGCTCGAAGCCGAAAGCAGCCAGCGGCAGAAGCAACTGGCACGCCTCAGCGGTGACCTCGATAAGGAGGTGAGGGCGCTACTGGAGCCGGATCGCGCGGCGGAGATTGCCGCCACCGAAGGTAACCTCAAGCAGATAGGTGAACACCTGCGCGCGCTGCACAAGGCGGCGGGTGGCCTAGAATTGCCGTAAAAAGCCCCTCTCTGTCATCACCACAGGCGCGCCGACTCTGCTTGCGCCCCTAAGCGCGAACGTGCTCCCGGTCCGGTGCGCGGCGGTAGTGAACCGGCTACCCCGATAGGCTTAGCCATGTCGCATTGCCTGGATCTGCTGCCTGCTCAAGACAGATCACGGACCAGCCACGCTGCGTCGGCCAGTCCCCTGTCTGCGGTTATCTAGTTGGTCTCTTCCCGCTCTTCTGGCAGATGCTCGTCCAAGTGCAACCACGGCAGGCGGTTATCGGCCCAGATATGCCGGTCAGGCCGGACGCTTTCGGGGTGGTCGAGGGTGGCGATGGTCACGTCCATCGTCTGAGGACTGTTTCTGCTGAATAGAGCCACCTGTGCCCCACAGATATTGCAGAAATACCTGACGCAAGTCGGCCCTGAGTCGTAAGCGGCAGGACTCCCTGCCAACCATTCGAAGGCTTCCAGCGGCACCGTGGCCCACGTCGTCACGATCCCACCCGAGGTGCGCCGACAAATGGAACAGTGGCAGTGCGCGATGTCCCGCAGGGGTGCGTCCAACTGATAACGCAGGTGGCCACAGTGGCAGCCACCGGTATGCCGTTCACTCATTGTCGTTCTCCCGTTCGTGTTCAGGCTCTGACTACCTGCAAGCCGATTTTCTTCAGCTGTGAAAGATGAACAAGCCCAATGGCGCCGAAAGCTGGCTGAAAGCTAAGGCGATTAGCATCGCGTCACCGTCGGCCACAGACCGATCAGGCCAGGACTTTCTCTCGATGACGTCCGGCCCATCTACAACAACAACTTGGTGATTCTGATGCTTTCCAGTGCCCCCCTGTATTCCTCGCTCGTATTCCAACTCTGCGCCCCGCACGGGCTGAGCTGATTACTTCACCTCATCCGTTTTTCACGTCGCGCAACACCTGGAGTACTTCCCTATGCTGACCTTCCTCGGCTTCGCCATGGTCGTCGCTTTCATGTACCTGATCATGACAAAGCGCCTGTCTGCACTGATCGCCTTGATCATCGTGCCGATCGTTTTCGCTTTGTTCGGCGGCTTCGCTTCGGACATCGGCCCGATGATGCTGGCCGGTATTACCAAACTCGCGCCCACTGGCGTGATGTTGATGTTTGCCATTCTCTACTTTGCACTGATGATCGATTCGGGCCTGTTCGACCCGGCTGTGCGCAAGATCCTGAAGCTGGTCAAAGGCGACCCGGTCAAAGTTTCCGTCGGCACTGCTGCGCTGGCGCTTGTCGTATCACTGGACGGCGACGGCGCCACCACCTACATGATTTGCGTCGCCGCGATGCTGCCGCTCTACAGCCGTCTGGGCATGAGCCCGCGCATCATGGCGGGGCTGATCATCCTCGCAGGGGGCGTGATGAACATGACGCCCTGGGGCGGTCCGACCGCGCGCGCAGCCAGCGCGCTTCACGTCGATCCCTCCGACATCTTCGTACCGATGATTCCCGCAATGCTGGCCGGGGTGGTGGCAATCCTGGTCATCGCATACTTCTACGGCAAACGTGAGCGTGCGCGTCTGGGCGAGTTGCATCTGCCAGGGGACGAAGTGGATCACAGCGAAATCAGTGTCTCGCAGTTCCCTGAGGCACGTCGTCCCAAGCTGATCTGGTTCAATGCCGCCCTGACCCTGGCGCTGATGGTGGCCCTGATCATGGGCCTGCTGCCTCTGCCAGTGCTGTTCATGATCGCGTTCAGCATCGCGATGATCGTCAACTACCCGTGCCTGCAAGCGCAGAAAGACCGCGTCGCCGCGCACGCCGGAAGCGTGCTGGCGGTGGTCGGGCTGATCTTCGCGGCAGGGATCTTCACCGGTATCCTGTCCGGCACCGGCATGGTCGATGCGATGTCCAAGAGCCTGTTGGCGGTGATCCCTGAAGCGATGGGGCCTTACCTGGCGGTCATCACCGCTGTGGTCAGCATGCCGTTCACGTTTTTCATGTCGAACGATGCGTTCTACTATGGCGTGTTGCCGGTGCTGTCTGAAGCCGCCTCGCACTATGGCATCAGCCCCGTGGAAATGGCACGTGCCTCAATCGTCGGCCAGCCCGTCCACTTGCTGAGCCCATTGGTACCGTCGACCTATCTACTGGTCGCGCTGGCGGGGATCGAATTCGGCGATCATCAGCGCTTCACCCTGAAATGGGCGGTGCTGGTCTGCGTTTGCATCCTGATTGCTGCGCTGCTGATGGGGATCTTCCCGGTGTTCAGCAGTCTATAAGACACTTTATGCCTTCTCGGGTGTGCATCCGTGAAGGCTCACAAGCTCAAAGGAATCTGTAATGGAATGGCTGACCAACCCGGAGATCTGGGTTGCTTTCTTTACGCTGACCGCATTGGAAATCGTGCTCGGCATCGACAACATCATCATGATCTCGATCCTGGTCAGCCGCATGCCCAAGACGATGCAACCGCGTACGCGGATTTTCGGCCTAGCGCTGGCGATGGTCACTCGTATCCTGCTCCTGCTGTCGATCACGTGGGTGATGCGCCTGACCGACGATCTGTTCGTGGTGGTGGGGCAGGGCATTTCTGGCCGCGACCTGATCCTGTTTTTTGGCGGGCTCTTCCTTCTGTGGAAAAGCTCGCAAGAGATTTACCACGGCTTGGAGGGCGAGGAAGAAACGCTGGAAGAGCCAAAAGGAAAGGGCGGCCAATTCCTCTACACGATCGTGCAGATCGCTATCATCGACATCGTGTTCTCGCTGGATTCGGTCATCACGGCCGTCGGCATGGTGTCCCATGTTCCCGTCATGATCGCCGCGATCATTGTCGCCGTGCTGGTGATGATGCTGTGCTCGGGCGTTATCAGCGAATTCATCGACAAACACCCTTCACTGAAGATGCTCGCGCTTTCGTTTCTGATCGTGGTCGGTACAGTGCTGATCGCCGAATCGTTCGATGTCCACGTACCGAAAGGGTATGTGTATTTCGCCATGGCGTTCTCGCTGGCGGTTGAAGCCATCAACATCAAGATGCGCACCGCCATAGCTAAGAAGAAGGCAACGAATGATCCGGTGAAACTTCGCAAAGACGTGCCGGGTCAATAACGTCCGACGCGCTCTGTGGGATGGGAACGGGGGCATTGAAATGTGCCCCGTTTGGGTTGACGAAGATCGCCTTCGGAGACGGGCTTGCTCAAGAAACGGAGATCGCCTCCGCTGAGCAGCCCGCGTGCCCCAGAGCACAGCGTGTTCTGGCTAAGCATGAGTCGACAGTGCCCAACCACTGGCCCAACTGGCTGATTTGTGACAGATTTGTTTCACGCAATAATCATCTGTGCCATGCTGGCAATAAGGCTTCAAGCCGACTAAAGCTTTAGTTGAGCAGGCAACCTCGCGCAGTGGCCGCAGGGCGCCCCTCACTATCCGCCGTACATTCATGTTTGCCCGCCGGACGCCAGTTGCTCTGACCCGCCGGGCTTTTAACAGGGGGCTTTCCGTATGCTGACCCTGCTCGATTTGCTCTCCGCCGTCGCGCTGTTGATCTGGGGCACGCACATCGTTAGGACTGGGATTCTGCGCGTCTACGGCTCGCAATTGCGCCGTGTGCTCAGCCAGAACATGGCCAAACGTCCGCTGGCTTTCATTGCCGGGATTCTCGTCACAGCGCTGGTCCAGAGCAGCAACGCCACCGCCATGCTGGTGACTTCGTTCGTCGGTCAGAGCCTTATGGGGCTGACGCCTGCGCTGGCTATCATGCTGGGCGCCGATGTCGGGACGGCGGTGATGTCGCGAATTCTGACATTCGACCTATCATGGCTCTCGCCGCTGCTGATCTTTCTTGGGGTGGTTTTCTTCCTGTCTCGCAAACAGACCCGCGTCGGCCAGTTGGGTCGCGTCGGCATCGGGCTGGGGCTGATCATTCTGGCCCTGCAGCTCATCGTCACGGCAGCGGCGCCGATCACCCAGGCCGCCGGGGTCAAAGTGCTGTTCGCTTCGCTGACGGGGGACATCCTCCTCGACGCACTGGTCGGCGCAATGTTCGCGCTGATTTCCTACTCCAGCCTGGCCGCCGTGCTGCTCACTGCAACGCTGGCGGGCGCGGAAATCATCAGCTTGCCCGTCGCCATCGGCCTGGTGATCGGTGCCAATATCGGCAGTGGGCTGCTGGCCTTTCTCAGCACCAGCATGCAGAACGTCGCTGGGCGTCAGGTCGCCTTGGGCAGCCTGCTCTACAAGTTGATCGGCTTGCTGCTGATCATTCCGGTGCTGACGCCACTGGTGAATTGGATGGACACCCTCAATGTCAGCCCGTCGAGCCTGGTGATCAGCTTCCACGTGATCTACAACTCAGTGCGCTGCTTGATCATGCTGCCCACCGTTGGCCCGATGGGCCGGCTGTGCGCGTCCTTGTTGCCCCAGGCAGCGGAAGTCAACGGTCAGACCAAACCTCGCCATCTGGATTTGGCAGCACTGTCGACGCCCAGCCTGGCACTGGCCAATGCGGTGCGGGAAACCCTGCGCATGGGGGACTTGATCGACAGCATGCTGCACGCGATGCAGGAGGTCTTGCGCGGCAATCAAACGGCGGTGACCCAGGAAGTGCGGCGCCTCAATGATGACGTCGAAGTCCTGTACAACGCCATCAAGCTCTACCTGGCGCAAATGCCCCGCGAAGATTTGAGCGACCAGGACAACCGTCGCTGGGCTGAAATCATCGAATTGTCGATCAATCTGGAATTGGCCAGCGGCCTGATCGAACGCATGTTGCGCAAGGTCCAGCAACAGAAGACCTCACAGCGCCGTTCCTTTTCCGACGTCGGCCTGGAAGAGCTCTCGGGGTTGCATGAACAGTTGATGGCCAATCTGCGGCTTGGTCTGTCGGTGTTTCTCAGTGGCGATCCGGAAAGTGCCCGGCAGTTGCTGCGTGAAAAACGTCGGTTTCGGGCACAAGAGCGACGTCTGGCCCACGCTCATGTCAGCAGGTTGCAACGTAAAATCGTGCAAAGTATCGAGACCAGTTCGCTACACCTTGAGCTGATCGCCGACATGAAGCGACTGAATTCCCTGTTCTGCAGCAGCGCCTATGCCGTTCTTGAGACCTCTGACACCGGGGCCCTGTCCAGCGAGAGCCAGCCAGAGTAATCGAGAGGAACGCCGGAGCCGGACAGAAGTCTGTTACACATACCGGCCCGCGCGGAAACCCGTTCATATGCGTTGCCTGCTGTTTGCAGTCCTGTTGTTGACTTCTTTCACCTCGACGGCCCTCGACCGCTTTCAAGTGGAAGGCTACGTGCTGCCCAACGGGTTGCAGCTCTTGCTCAAGCCAGCGGAAAAAGGCCATGTGTCGATCCGGCTGGTGGTCGGCGTCGGCTTCGATGACTTTCCGTGCGCAGACAAAGAATTGCCACATCTGCTGGAGCATCTGCTGTTCAGCGGCATAGACGACGCCGGGGAAGGCGGCCTCGAACGGCAGATGCAGGCGCTGGGCGGGGAGTGGAACGCCTTCACCAGCAATACGGACACCACCTTCGTGATCGAGGCACCTGCGCAGAACCAGCGCAAGGTACTGGACCTGTTGCTCGATGTGCTGACGCGCACGCAGATCAACCAAGCCAACCTGGACATGGCCAAACGCATCGTCGAGCGGGAGGATGGGGGACATTACTCCCATTTGCAGCGCTGGCTGGACAAACGCGACCTCGGCCATAGCGCGAGCAACCAATTGGCCGTCGAGCTGGGACTCAAATGCGCCGAGCGTCCGGAAGTCGATCACCTGACACTCGAGCAGGTCGAAGCGCTCCACGATCATTGGTACGCATCGAACAACATGACCCTGATCATCGTGGGCGATCTGGATAAGCTGCTGCCCGCCTACCTGGAACGGACTTACGGCCAGCTCAACGGCGTTGATCCCACCGAGCATCCCCCTCTGGCCACCACCAGCGAGAAAGCCGAGCCTGAGCGAACCCTCATGCGCGGATTCGTTGGGAACGGTGCCAGGCTGCACCTGTTTTTTCCAGAGCCCGACATGGGCGAACAGCATGATGAAACCTGGGATCTGGTCAAAGCCTATCTGGACTGGTCCCTCTACAGCGAGTTGCGTCTGGACAAGGGCTACTCCTACGGACCATGGGCGGACCGCGAGGCCTTCGGTGACACGGGTTTGTTGAGCCTTAATGCCGATCTGGACCGTGATGACGTGGAGGCCGCCATCACGTCCGTTCGCGCGATGCTGGAGCGGTTGCGTAAGGAAGGGATGGACCCGGCGACTTTCGCCCGCCTGCAGCAGGCGTCCATCGCCAAGCAAGCATGGGCGGCGCAAGGCAACAGCGCGCTGGCCGATTATTACTGGGGGGCACTGAACGACTATGCGGATGGTCGGTTCGAGGATCCGGGCAAACGCACCAAGGCTGTGAGCCTGGACCTGGCCAACCGGGCGCTTCGGCAGATGCTGACTCAGCCGGGCTATCTGCGTATTGAAGAGCCGTTGCTCGGCTATGACGCGTTATATGAGATCGGGATAGCGCTGGCGGCCATGGTGGGCTTGCTGATTGTCTGGCGTTGGCGGGTGTACAAAAAACGTCCATCGTAATGGGACCGCTGTCGAGGCCCTGTCGCGAAGTTTCGGCAGGACCGCAAACATTCATTGCTGCCGCCCGGCATTGCTATCCTCCACAGGATCTGTCCTACAGCCCAAGTGACCACCGACATGCCGGACTTAAACGCCCTCATCCAGAATTCCGCCGTGCAGCGCGTGCTGGAATTCATTAAACGTTATCCGGGCCTGATTGCGCTGTTCGGATTCTGCTCGGGTGTGGCCAGCTTCATCATGGTGGACCGCCAGGCCCGGCTCGCGAGTTGGGTGGCAGTTCTGCTGCTGATCAGTTGGTTGTGGTTGATGGTGGAAAACAGCGCCGTCAAAGTCCTCGCAAAGCTCTTGAAGCGGGAAATCCCACAACCTCTACTGCGCTATGCCACCCAGATGATCCACCAGGAAAGTCTGTTCTTCGTACTGCCCTTCTTCTCCATCACCACCACCTGGAACAGCGGCCAGTTGGCGTTCACCGGGTTGCTGGCAATCGCAGGATTGGTCTCGATCATCGACCCGCTGTATTACAAATGGCTGGCACCGCGCCGCTGGCTATTCCTCGCCCTGCATACGTTGACGCTCTTCGCCGCCATGTTGACGGCCCTGCCGATTATCCTGCACCTGACAACAGCGCAGAGCTACAAACTGGCACTGGCCACCGCCATGCTGCTGTCGATACCGAGCCTGGCGATGAGTTTTCCGGTCACCAGTTTCAAACGGGGGCTGGGCCTGATGTTACTGGTGGCGACCATCGGGGGGGCGGGTTGGGTACTGCGCTCCTGGGTACCACCGGCCACCCTGTGGATGACGGAGGTGGCCGTCAGCACACAGTTCGACAACCAGAATCGCAGCCCAGGCGAAAGCGTTCAGGAAATCGGCGTCAACCAGTTGCGCAGCAGCGGGCTCTACGCCTATACGTCGATCAATGCACCGCGCGGTCTGGACGAGCGGATCTATCACGTGTGGCGCCACAACGGCGAAGAGGTGGATCGAATTGCACTAGACATTCACGGTGGACGTAAGGAAGGCTACCGCGCGTGGACCCACAAACAGAATTTCCCACCGGATGTGCTCGGTAAGTGGCAGGTGCGTGTGATGACGGAGGATGGCCAAATGATCGGCGTGTTGCGCTTTGAAGTGACCGATACGGATCAGCCTGCTGTTACGCGCAAGAAGATCAAGCCTGCGGGTCTCAAGCCCGGCGCAGAGGAAACGGACTCATCCGGCGCAGGGCACAATGATGAAGATGCGCCAGCAGAGGGTTCATCTGACCCGGCAAAAACCAACTAAGCTCGTGCCCATGACCCCAACGATGAGCCTCGCCAACCGCTCGCCGAATGCGTGCGGCAGTGTCCGACTGGACACTTCGACACATCCTGCACAAATGTGGATTGCCGGAGACTGGACGCTCGCCCATTACCACGACCTCAAGCGCCAGACCGATGCGCTGAGCGCTGCGTTCAGCCCTGCCACGCAGGTCGACATGGACGGGCTGGGCGCCTTGGATACGGCCGGGGCATCGCTGCTGGTGGAATTACTCGGTGCCCAGCGACTGAGACTGCTGGCCGTGCAGGCGCCGAATCTGCCGGAATCCAGCCGTGCGTTGATGCAAACCATTCAGAGTGCGCTGTGCGACTACTGCCAGCCCGTGAAAGACCCAGAGGTGCCGGTCGGTACGCAATTGCTGGCGCGGATCGGACGCGCGGTTGAAGTGGTATGGAACGACACCCTGCAATTGCTGGGCTTCATAGGGCTCATCCTGCAAAGCTTCGTCGCCACGATGCTGCGCCCAAGGCGCTGGCGTACCACATCCGTCATCGCTCACATCGAACAGATCGGTCTGGACGCGGCGCCCATCGTCGCGCTGCTCACATTCATGGTGGGCGCGGTTGTCGCGTTTCTCGGCGCTACGGTGCTCAAGGCCTTCGGCGCAACGATCTTTACCGTCGACCTGATTGGCTTTTCTTTTTTGCGTGAGTTTGCCGTGTTGTTGACCGCCATCCTGCTCGCAGGCCGTACTGCCAGCGCCTTCACGGCACAGATCGGCTCAATGAAAGCCAACGAGGAACTGGATGCTTTGCGCACGCTGGGAATGAGCCCTACCGAAATGCTGGTACTTCCCCGCGTACTGGCGCTGCTGATCTCACTGCCGGTCCTGACGTTTCTGGCCATGATGTGCGGCATCATCGGAGGCGGGGTGGTATGCGCGCTGTCCCTTGGCATTTCACCCGCGATGTTTCTGTCGTTGATGCAAGCGGACATCGGTGTGCAGCATTTTCTGGTAGGCATCGTCAAAGCGCCGATCTTCGCGTTCTTCATTGCCGCCATCGGCTGCCTGGAAGGCTTCAAAGTGGAAGGCAGCGCCGAATCGGTGGGCGCGCACACCACATCGGCCGTGGTGCAATCGATTTTCGTAGTCATTGTGCTGGACGCGCTGGCTGCGATGTTCTTCATGGAGATGGGCTGGTGACCCGACGTTGCGTTCAACCCAATGAAACAGTGATTCAGGTTCGAGGCCTGTGCAACCGCTTCGGTCCCCAGGTGGTGCATCAGAACCTCGACCTGGACCTGTATCGTGGCGAAATTCTCGCGGTGGTCGGCGGTTCGGGGAGCGGCAAGTCTGTTCTGCTGCGCAGCATCGTCGGCTTGCAAAGGCCTGCAGAGGGCAATGTTCAGGTGCTCGGGAAGGACCTGCTGAATTTGCCAGATAAAGAGCGCTCATTGGTCGAACGGCGTTTTGGTGTGCTGTTTCAGAAGGGGGCTTTGTTCTCCTCGCTGACGATCACGGAAAACGTGGCGCTGCCCTTGATCGAACATGCCGGTTTGAGCCGAGAAGAGGCGGAGCACCTGGCCGGAATCAAAATGGCGCTTTCCGGGCTTCCGTTGTCGGCGGCCCACAAATACCCCGCCTCGCTTTCCGGCGGGATGATCAAGCGCGCAGCACTGGCTCGAGCGCTGGCGCTGGACCCGGACATTCTGTTTCTCGATGAACCCACGGCGGGCCTCGACCCGATTGGCGCCGGGGCGTTCGATCAACTGATCCTGACCCTGCGCGACGCGCTCGGCCTGAGTGTGTTCATGGTGACCCACGATCTGGACACGCTTTACACGATCACCGATCGCGTCGCCGTGCTCGCGCAAAAGCGTGTTTTGGTGGCCGACAGCATCGACAAGGTCTCGGCCTACAAGGACGACTGGATTCACGAATACTTTCATGGCCCGCGTGGCCGCTCGGCCTACGCTGCAGCCACTCACCCTCACGAGGTCTCATGATGGAAACCCGCGCCCATCACGTCTTGATCGGCCTGTTCACGGTGATCGCGGTCGCCGCCGCGTTACTGTTCGGCCTGTGGCTGGCGAAGTCCAGCATCGACACCGCATTCAAGGACTACCAAGTGGTGTTCAACGAGGCGGTGACGGGGCTGTCCCGTGGCAGCCCTGTTCAATACAACGGCATCAAGGTCGGGGATGTCGTCAACCTTCGCCTCGACCCACAGGACCCACGCCGGGTGCTGGCCCAGATTCGCGTCGCCGGCGAGACCCCGATCAAACGCGACACTTTCGCCAAACTGGCCCTTGCCGGGATTACGGGCACATCGATTATCCAACTCAGTGGCGGCACGCCTCAGAGCCAGCCGCTCAAAAGCGATGATGGCAGCCTGCCGGAAATCATCGCATCGCCTTCACCTATCTCGCGGCTGCTCAACGACAGCAACGATCTGCTGACCGGGATCAACACGCTGCTTCACAACGCCAATGAACTGCTGTCGTCCAAAAACGTAGTGGCCTTGAGCAATACCTTGGGTCACCTGGAGCAGACCACTGCGGTGATCGCCGAACAGCGCGACGACATTCGTCAGACGCTCAAGCAGCTGTTGGCGTTGAGCAAACAGGCCAGCAGCACCCTCGACCAGACCTCGACAGCGATGCGCAACGCCAACGTGCTGTTCACGGTGGACGGCAAGCAGGCGATCGCCACCGGCCAAGCGGCCATGGTGTCGCTGCAGGAAAGTACCGACACGATCAACCGGCTGATCAGAGCCAACAAAGACTCGGTCGACGGCGGGCTGCAAGGCCTGAGCGAGTTGGGCCCGGCGATCCGCGAACTGCGTGAAACACTGGCGTCGCTCAAGACCATTTCCCGCGGCTTGAACGCCAACCCCAGCGGCTACCTGCTCGGTAGCGACAAGAATAAGGAGTTCGAGCCATGAGGCTTGCACGTCAGTTCCTCACCCGCTCATTGCTGACAAGCGCACTGATGGCCATAGCCGCCTGTTCGATTCTGCCCAAGCAAGAGCCTTCCGATGTCTATCGCCTACCCACCACCTTGGCCGCCAGCAAAGCGACGACGCCGGTGGCCTGGTCGTTACGCGTGGCGCGGCCCAAGGCCAGCGAAACCCTGGACAGCGCGCGCATTGCAGTCATTCCACAGGGGGACGTGCTGAGTAGCTACAAAGGTGCGCGCTGGAGTGATCCTGCGCCAGCGCTGCTGCGTAACCGGTTGGCTGACGCTTTTTACCGTGATGGTCGTGTGCAGTCGATCAGCACCGACGACAGCAATCTGCAGGCGGATTTCGAGCTGGGGGGCGAGCTACAGGCGTTTCAGAGCGAGTACCGGGGGCAGGCCATTGAAGTGGTGATTCGTCTCGACGCGCGGCTGGCGGACGACCGCCAGCGGATCATCGCCAGCCGCCGTTTCGAGGTCCACCAACCCGTGGCCGACAAGCAGGTCTCAGCCGTTGTGGCCAGCTTCGGTCAAGCCAGCGATGCGCTGACCGCCCAAGTGATGCAGTGGACCGTCGAGCAGGGCCAGAAGCATTACACCGCCGAGCCGAAGAACCAATAACACACCGCAATGGCGGCGATCACGCCTGACAACTCGGCCAGCAGCGCGCACCCGACCGCATGACGCGCGCGCTGAATGCCTACGGCCCCAAAATAAACGGCTAACACATAGAATGTGGTTTCGGTGCTTCCCTGAATGGTCGCAGCCACCAAAGCAGGGAAGCTGTCGACGCCCTGAGTTTTCATGGTCTCGATCAGCATCGCTCGAGCGGCACTGCCGGAAAACGGCTTGACCAGCGCCGTGGGCAATGCGTCGACGAATCGGGTGTCCAGGCCCGCCCAGTGGATGGCGTGGCGAATCCCCTCAAGGATCAGGTCCAGGGCGCCCGAAGCCCGCAAAACACCGACAGCGCAGAGCATCGCCACCAGGTACGGCAGCAGGTTCTTCGCCACATCGAAGCCTTCTTTGGCGCCCTCGACAAAAGTCTCGTACACCTTGACCCTGCGCAGCGCACCCACCAGCAGAAAGACCATGATGATGCCGAACAGTGTGACGTTACCCAGAATGGACGACAGGCTCGACAGCGCCGCCGTGGACAGCCCGGCGAGGATGGCCATGAATCCACCCAGCAGCAGCGCGCCGGGGACCAGATAGGCGAGCACCACAGGGTCCCATAACCGCAGACGCTGCATGAACGCCACCGACAACAGGCCCACCAGCGTGGAAGCACTCGTGGCCAGGAGGATCGGCAGGAAAACCATGGTCGGATCGACCGCACCTTGTTGCGCGCGGTACATGAAAATCGTCACAGGCAACAAGGTCAGCGATGAAGCGTTGAGCACCAAAAACAGGATCTGCGCATTGCTGGCAATCGTCTGGCTGGGGTTGAGCTCCTGCAGCGAGCGCATGGCTTTCAGGCCTATGGGCGTGGCGGCGTTGTCCAAACCCAAGGCGTTGGCCGCAAAATTGAGCGTGATCAGCCCCAACGCGGGGTGCCCGCGAGGGACTTCAGGCATCAGGCGGTGGAACAGCGGCGCAAGTGCTTTGCCGAGCCAGTCGACGATTCCGGCCTTTTCAGCGATGTTGAGAAAGCCCAACCACAACGTCAGCGTACCGAACAGCAGCACCATGACTTCCACTGACAGCTTGGCCATGGCGAAAATGCTTTCGACCATCGCAGCAAACACCCCGGCATTGCCGCCCACCAGCCACTGCGCCAGCGCGGAAACTGCCGCGACCACGAAAAAGCCAAGCCACAGGCCATTGAGCATCAGTACACCCCCTCACACGATGCGGGGATGATAGCGGCGCAGGACGAAACAACAAACCCCGGACACGCCGGGGTCTGACTTCAAGCGAGACGGGTCACTCGACGACCGACTGACGCGTCGGCGAGGCCTCCTTGCTGCGCCAATGGGGCAGGGAGTTCCAGTAGCGCTGGCCCTTGGCGTCGTCATACATGCCTTCCCAACGGGCGATCACCAGCACTGCCAGGGCGTTGCCGATCACGTTGAGTGCGGTGCGCGCCATGTCCATGATGCGGTCGACACCGGCAATGAACGCCAGGCCTTCCAATGGAATGCCTACACTGCCCAGGGTCGCCAGCAGCACGACGAATGAGACACCCGGTACGCCAGCAATGCCCTTGGAGGTGACCATCAGGGTCAAGACCAGCATCAACTGCTGGCCGATCGACAGATCGATACCGTATAGCTGAGCGATGAACAGCGCAGCAATGCTCTGGTAGAGGGTCGATCCGTCGAGATTGAATGAATAGCCTGTCGGCACCACGAAGCTGCTGATGGCTTTGGGAGCGCCATAGGCTTCCATCTTCTCGATCACACGCGGCAGTACCGTTTCGGAACTCGCCGTGGAATACGCCAGCACCAGCTCATCCTTGAAGATACGCATGAGCTTGACCACCGAGAAACCGAACAGGCGGGCGACCAGCCCCAGCACCACGAATGCAAAAAAGGCGATGGCCACGTAAACCAGAATGACCAGTTTCGCCAAAGGCAGCAGCGAAGCGAAGCC
Source organism: Pseudomonas sp. GD03842 (assembly GCF_029841165.1). NCBI lineage: Bacteria > Pseudomonadati > Pseudomonadota > Gammaproteobacteria > Pseudomonadales > Pseudomonadaceae > Pseudomonas > Pseudomonas sp. GD03842. Next base: position 26,007 of record NZ_JAOCEA010000021.1, read on the forward strand.
GAAGTTGGCAACCGTCACGGCGATCAGCGCGAATACGCCGATGGGGGCGTAGTTCATGATCATGTGTGTGACCTTGAACATCGTCTCGGAAACGCCTTGGAACACTTTGACCAATGGCTCGCGAACCTCAGCGTTCAGGCTGGACAGCCCGAGGCCGAAAAACACCGAGAAGAAAATGATCGGCAGCATGTCGCCGCGGCTGATGGCGGCGAAAATATTGGACGGGATCAGATTCAGAATCGTCGCAATGAACGCATGATCATGCTGCACTTCCGCCGTGGTTTTCTCGTACTGGGAGATATCCACAGTGCCCAGCGTGCTCATGTCGATGCCAGTGCCGGGATGAAAGAGATTGGCCAGCACCAATCCGACCACGATGGCCAGGGTGGTGACCACTTCGAAGTAAATGATCGTCTTGAGGCCGATGCGGCCCAGCTTTTTTGCATCGCCCACCCCCGCAATACCCACCACGAGCGAGGAGATGACGATCGGGATGACGATCATTTTGATCAGACGGATGAAGATATCCCCGGCAGGTTGAAGGATATTGCTGATCCACCAGGCCTTGTCGGCGCTGAAATGGTTGAGCAGGGCGCCTAGGAGAATGCCCAGCACCAGACCGATCAGAATCTGCCAGGCCAGGCTCAGTTTTGCCTTCTTCATGTCATTACCTTTGTTGCGGTTGGCATGGACAGTTCATGACGCCACAGTGGCTTGCACGAAGCTCTGCGCACTGCGGACACTCACGACCTGTCCAGAAGGTCTCTGCAAAGAGCGTCCATGCGCTCAGCAGGCGGAAAAAGGGCGCAACTATTCCCATCCACTGGATCGACGTCTAATGCCGTAAGTGACTGACCCATGCAGCATCGGCATGAGAAAAATCAATGAGTTAGCGAAAGCGACGTCTCGCGGGGCAACCGCCAGCGGGGCTTTTTGTGCTGAGAAGTGGCTAAAATGTCGCCTGTAGCGTTGTTGAACTCTCGCTCAGGGAAGAGTGAGGAGGCAGGGGTGGAGGACTGATTCTTGAGCGGATGGGGAATTTTTCTCGATGTACGGTCAGGTCACCGGAGCGGTCAACCCCTTGACGGCGCGCGGCCGCTTCCTGACTCAAGGTCATTTAGCGCCCGAATCGAATTGAGCGAATTAAAAACAATTTGCGCGTCGCAAGCCCATGATCAGATCTGATCCGACAATGGACTTGCGTTGCGGCTTCCTGACCCGGCCCACGCGTGAGAACACTCCCTGTGTACTTGGGTCGCTGCAACCACTCCTTTGGTCAGAACGTCCCGGCCCCTTGGTCACGCGCAAACCCTCCTCGGGCTGCGCGGTGTTCAGGGAGACCCTTCATGGTCCGATCTCCCGTCATCTGAATCAGTACCAGTTCGGGTCTTTCTTCAGCTGTTCCCGTAAAAGACCCTGCATCCCCTCGTCGGGCTTGCCGAGAAACCGGTAATCGGCATGCCGTGTAGGGGACTTGTCGGCAGGCAGCCCCGCCGGGACCTCTACCAACATTGCGTATGCGTGCGACTTATCCAGGCTGAAGGCGACGATAAGCCGCTTCTGGATACAGGTATCCTGGGTTTCGCAAAGGGGACCGACGAGATACTTGTCCCCATCCTCCGTTACCGCATTCATCTGATCGGATGAGCCGGACAGATTGATCACCCAATCGGGCAAGCGCTCTTCCTTTTTCACAACGCTCGACCAAGATTGCCGATACTCAGGGTCGGAGCTGAGAAGCTCATTGACCCTGGCCTGGCCGTCATTTGCGGCCATCACCGTAGCGCTGGCGCTTGTCAGCAGCGCCAGCGTCAGTGCATGGAAGTGTCTGCCACCCATGCGGTCAGCCCCGACCGCGGCGACCGAAGAAGAACGACACGACGAACATCACCAGGAACACGATAAAGAGAATCTTCGCGATACCCGTTGCGGTGCCTGCGATACCACCGAAGCCCAATACAGCTGCAATGATGGCGATGATCAGAAATGTGATAGCCCAGCTCAACATGGTGACTCTCCTTACTGTTTTTGATTTCTGACTACCGCGAGGTGACCGGCGTGGTCCTCGTGGCAGGTCGTGCCCTCACCGCCGCAGCGGTCAGAAAACCCAACTCTGTTGGCGCGGCGCTTGATCAACGGACGCCGCAGTGCCTTCAACCGACCGGAAGCTCAATCCCACATCTGTCGCTTTGAGCGCGCTCGCCTTGGCGAATGGCGCGCTGTGAACGGAGAGCGTTGAATGTGGAGCGACGTCCTGCTTTTGGGTCCAGTGAGCGAACTGTTGAACAATGATCAGAGTGATGAGCAACGCCAAGCTGGCGAACAAGCTCTGCTGAATGTGCAGAGGGGAGATACGCAGGGCGGCAAGGCGTTGAGTGTTCATTGATTCAGCTCCGGAAAATCTTGTCGGTCGTTGATAAAGACCTTGTTAGCGGAGGTATTGCAGCCTGTGTGCCAGATTTTAATGTCAGTTAAATACGTTATAAATCAATAGGTTATTAAACTTCTCATCCACCATCGGGCACGCAAGGTGCACGATCGAAGGTTTGGGATCGTGCGTATTGCACGACCCAGAGGAACGGAGCGTCTGCGTGATCAGGGACGTCGCATTCAGCCTGCACTGCGTGCCGTCACTCGCAGTGTGTCCGCATCCACACCCTTCACGCCGCGGATATTACGGGCGATGTCCACCGCCAACTCTTTTTCGGCGTAATTGGGGACTACACCGTCAAGACGCACTACGCCCGCCTTTGTCTCGACTTTGATGTTCAGGCCGTCGAGCGTGCGGCTATAAACGAGGCTGGCTTTGACCTTGCTGGTGATCCAAGCATCGCTGAACTCTTCGCGAACGCTGTCGGCTTGCGCCTCGTTTTGTTCTTTGATGGCTTGGGTGTCGCGCGCGCTGACGCTGATCAGGTTGTTCACGTCCGTCACACCCTCGGTGTTGCTGGCCAGGCTCCCCGCGAGCAGCTTGGCGTCGGCATCTCTCGCCTGGCCTTTAAGCGTCACAACGCCTTGCGCCGCGGCCACCTCGATGTTCAGCCCTTCAGTCACGCTGTTCCACAGCAGCTTCGATTTGATCGTAGCGACCAGCGTGGCATCGTCGAAGCGCTGAGCCATGTTGGCCTTGGTGCCAGGCTCGGCAGCGACCTGCGGGTCGATCTGCAGTTGATTGTCGACGTTGTCGATACCTTGGGTGTCGCCGGCAATTTGCGCAGCCAGGTCCTTATCCACTTGATTCTCGACCTTACCGGTCAAGGTGGCCGTACCTTGTTCGACTTTCACCCCGATATTGAACGGGCTGAGGTGGCGGTTCAGCGCAAACGCCGTCCAGATTGATCCCTCCTGCCGGGCCTGGGTCAGCTGCGCTTGCAAATCGCTTTGCGCGGCATGCGCCAAGAGAGGGGTGAGCCCCAGCAAACCGGCGGCGGTTACGGCCAGTGCGACGCGCTTGAACGGATACATGACAAATCTCCAGTCAGTGGCAAAAGTGCTACTGAAGACTTTTCATTGCGCCAGACGTTCTGCCGGGGATCTCGACCTCGAAGGTCCTGCAACGCCGCAAGAGGTGTTTTTTTGGCATATCGCTACCATGCAACACGCCGAATCAATCAGAATGAACCATGCAACTTGCCCGATCTTTCCGGGACTAACCAAGACAATTCACTTAGGAGCGTAGGAAAAATGGAAGCAGCCACTGAGAATCAGGGCCGTATTCTGCTCGTGGATGATGAATCCGCCATCCTTCGCACGTTTCGGTATTGCCTGGAAGATGAAGGCTATAGCGTCGCCACCGCCAACAGCGCGGCCCAGGCCGAAGCGCTGTTGCAGCGGCAGGTGTTCGACGTGTGTTTTCTGGATCTGCGTCTGGGGGAAGACAATGGTCTGGATGTGCTGGCACAAATGCGCATTCAAGCGCCTTGGATGCGTGTGGTGATCGTCACTGCCCATTCAGCGGTGGACACCGCGGTCGACGCGATTCAAGCCGGGGCCGCGGATTATCTGGTCAAGCCGTGCAGCCCGGATCAACTGCGCCTGGCGACCGCCAAGCAGTTGGAGGTTCGCCAGCTTTCGGCTCGCCTCGAAGCGCTGGAAGGCGAGGTGCGCAAACCCAAAGACGGCCTGGATTCCCACAGCCCGTCGATGATGGCGATTCTGGAGACCGCACGCCAAGTGGCCAGCACCGACGCCAACATCCTCATTCTTGGCGAATCCGGAACCGGTAAAGGGGAGCTGGCGCGTGCCATTCATGGTTGGAGTAAGCGAGCGAAAAAGGCTTGCGTCACCATCAACTGCCCATCGCTCACTGCAGAGCTGATGGAAAGCGAGTTGTTCGGGCACAGTCGCGGCGCGTTCACCGGGGCCAGCGAGAGTACGTTGGGCCGGGTGAACCAGGCAGATGGCGGAACGTTGTTCCTCGATGAAATCGGCGACTTCCCCCTGACGTTGCAACCCAAGCTGCTGCGCTTCATTCAAGACAAGGAATACGAACGCGTCGGCGACCCCGTGACCCGCCGGGCCGACGTCCGCATCCTGGCCGCCACCAACCTGAACCTGGAAGATATGGTGCGCGAAGGGCGGTTCCGCGAGGACCTGCTGTATCGCCTTAACGTCATCACACTGCACCTGCCGCCCCTGCGCGAACGGGGCGAGGATATTCTCACCCTGGCAGACCGGTTTCTGGCGCGCTTCGTCAAGGACTACGGTCGTCCCGCGCGGGGATTCAGTGAAGAAGCTCGTACAGCGCTGGTCAATTACCGATGGCCAGGCAACATCCGCGAGCTGCGTAACGTCATCGAACGGGCGAGCATCATCTGCCCACAGGAAAAAGTGGAAATCAGTCATCTGGGCATGGGCGATCAACCGACCAATAATGCGCCACGCGTCGGCGCCCCGCTGAGCCTGGATGAGCTGGAAAAGGCACACATCGGCGCGGTACTGGCCACGAGCGATACGCTCGATCAGGCCGCTCGTACCCTCGGGATCGATGCCTCGACGCTGTATCGCAAACGCAAACAGTACAACCTGTGATCCTTTACTCATGAAGTTGACGATGAAGTTGCGAACGCGACTGTTCCTTAGCATTTCCGCGCTGATCACTGTCGCGTTGCTGGGGCTTTTGCTCGGTCTGGTCAGCGTCATGCAAATGGCCCGATCTCAGGAAGAGCTGATCCGCCACAACTTCATCACGCTGGATATCGGCCTCAAATTAAGGCAGAACCTGGGCGACCAACTGGTCATGTTGCTCAAGGACAAACCCGACCTGACGGTGCTCAACCACTATCAGGCTCAGTTCGAAGACCTGCTCGGGCAAGGCATCGAGCATGACCAGCAGGCCGGAACCCACAGCGGCTTCGACAAGGCGCGAGAGGATTACGCCGACTTTCTGCAGGCCTTGAAATCGTCCAGCGACCCTGCCAATGCCATGAGTGATGACAAGGCGGTCACGAACACCTTCAACACATTGCGCAACGGGCTGCTCGACGCCCATCGCCAAGCGTTGGCCAACATCAGCCAGGCTGAAAGCGCGTCGCGCTCGCGAGCGCTCTGGGTGGCCGCACTGCTGGGGTTGGTCGGGCTGGCAGTGCTGGTGATCGGGTTCATCACCGCTCACGGTATCGCCCGACGGTTCGGCGCGCCCATCGAGGCGCTGGCCAAGGCAGCGGACAAGATCGGTCAAGGCAATTTCGAGGTGACACTGCCCATCTCATCGGCTGCGGAGATGAATCTGCTGACCCGGCGTTTCGGCATCATGGCAGAAGCCCTGCGCCAACATCAGGTGACGAATGTCGATGAGCTGCTGGCGGGCCAACAACGGCTGCAAGCGGTGCTCGACAGCATCGACGACGGGCTCTTGATGATTGACCGGCAAGGGCGGCTGGAGCACCTGAATCCTGTTGCCCAGCGACAGCTGGGTTGGGAAGAGGGACGTCTCGGGCAGGGATTGGGCGAAGCGTTGCAACGTCCTGAATTGGATGAACAGTTATATTTGGTGCTGCGCGGCGGAACCCTTGAGAGGGCGCCGGAGGACCTGTCGATCGAGATCGACGGGGAAACCCGCCTGCTGACCTACAGCCTCACACCCGTCAGCCACACCAAAGGCCACATCCTCGGCGCCGTGATGGTGCTGCACGATGTCACCGAGCAACGCGCGTTCGAGCGTGTGCGCAGCGAGTTCGTTCTGCGCGCCTCACATGAGCTGCGCACCCCGGTCACGGGCATGCACATGGCGTTCGGTCTATTGCAGGAGCGCGTGCATTTTGACCCCGATTCCCGCGAAACCGACCTGCTGAAAACGGTCAACGAGGAAATGCAGCGCTTGATGCAACTGATCAACGATCTGCTGAATTTCTCCCGCTATCAGAATGGTCTGCAGAAGCTCACGCTAGCCCCCTGTGATGTCGGTGAGCTGCTGCATGAGGCGCGCCAGCGCTTCGCGGACTCCGCACAAAAGCAGGACGTGCAGGTGGAACTGGAAACGCAGGAGCCCCTCCCTCGCCTGCAGGCCGACAAAGCGCAATTGGAGCGCGTGCTGGATAACTTGCTGGACAATGCGCTGCGTCACACGCCCCAGTCCGGGTTGATCCGACTGCAGGCGAGGCGCCATGGGGAGCGGCTGATCATCAGCGTCGAAGACAACGGCGAAGGCATCGCATACGGTCAGCAGGCGCGGATATTCGAGCCGTTTGTTCAGGTAGGGCGCAAAAAAGGCGGCGCCGGCCTGGGGCTGGCACTGTGCAAGGAAATCGTGCAACTGCACGGGGGGCGCATGGGCGTCTACTCACGTCCGGGCCAGGGAACGCAGTTCTACATGGCGCTGCCGTTATAGCGACACGGCCCTTGAAACGACTGTATCGGATGGCCGATCCCCTCACGCCACATCATCCGCGCGGCGCGACGCATTGCGACGTCCCCCTGTCACCAGCTCAGTGAACTTGGCAGCACTCAGGGGCCGAGCAAATAGCCAGCCCTGACCGTAAACCACCCCTTCGCTCTTGAGCAGCAACGCCTGTGATTCGAACTCGATGCCCTCGGCAATGACCCGCAAATCCAGCGCATGGGCCATGCGAATGATGTGCGGTGCGACGCCGCTGCTGGCCGCGTCATGCCCCAGGGCATCGATGAACGCCTTGTCGATTTTCAGGCAGTCGACGGGCAGGGTTTGCAGATAGGCGAGGCTGCAATAACCCGTACCAAAATCGTCGATCAGGACCTGATGGCCACGCTCGCGCAGCGCTTGGAGATGGTTGCGTGCGACCACCACGTCCACCAACCCTCGCTCGGTCACCTCGAAGGCGATCTGCCGCGGCGATACTCGATGCAGCGCCAGCAGCTTTGCCGTGACCCTGCCAATGCGGGGCGCCATGACATCGCAGGCAGCCAGATTGACCGAGACGTAGATATGGGGGTTGGCACGCAACAACTGCCCGAGCTGCTCGAGCGACTGCTGCAAGACGAAGTCAGTGATCTGGCGGATCTGTCCGGTATTTTCGGCGAGGGGAATGAACAAGTCGGGGCTGGTCAGCGTACCGTCAGGTCGTCGCCAGCGCACCAAAGCCTCGGCACCTACGCACAGCCGGGTGTTGAGGTCGAAAATGGGCTGGTACAGCACTTTCAACTCGCCGCGACGCAAAGCCCCTTGCAGCTCGCCACCCAAGGACTGCCGCTGGCGGACCAACTGGAAGACCAGAATCCCGACGCAGAGCGATACCAGAAGACTGGCCGGCACGAGCAGCCACCAGGCACCTGTTACCTTCTGCTGAAGGCCGTTGCGCGGCGTGATCAGGACCAGTTGATACTCCGGACTCTGCGTGGGCATCCGGTAGATCAGCTTGTCCTGCGTGGTGAGGAGGGTCTCGGCAGAGGTGGGCGTCCAGTCCGGGGTGGGGGGCCAGAGCTGCGCAGGGCCAAGCACGGGAACGGCCTTGGCGCCTTGATCCAGAACCACTACCAGACTGCCTCCTGCGGGGAGGTCGACCACGTCGGTCAAATGGCCACGGGACGTCGAGACGCGAAACTCTCCCCGCCCGAGCATCAACGAAGCCAGATTATCGTCGGGCTGGGTCGAAGTGTTGAGCCAATAATCGTAGGTTGGCCCCCGAATGTCCGGGGCGCGGGTTTTGCCGATCATGCTTTGACGGGTCCAACTGGAGCAGAATTGCGCACCATCGACGTAAGCCACTTCATAAATGAAGCGATAGCGAGAGTTGACCTGACGCAGCAGCTCGATCATTTCCGGGCTGCACCCGCGCAACGGTTGTGCCTCAAGCTGATCGAGGCCGGTTCGCAACTGCCCGAACAATTGCTCCAGGCGGGCCAGAAATCGCTCGCCCTGGGCGTTCATTTGCGCGCTTTCCTCCTGGCGCGCCTGATGCATTGCCAGCCCGAAACTCCCCGCCAGCAGCACAACAGCGCTCAACAACGCGGCCAGCAATGCCAGGAACGAAGGGCGGGAAAAGATAGAGCGCAACTGCGTTGACGCCGTGAACATCGGCCGATATCCAAGTGAATACCAATGAGGTATAGCAACAAGCGCGCAAATAGCCCGCCGAATACCGATGCCACGGGAAATTTAATGCCTGAGGTTCAATACCTGAAGAATAGCCGCACTTTGGGTATCGGGCTCGCCATCGAACTTCTGCGGGCGATAATGCATCTGGAACGCCGCCAGAACATGGCGCGTCGCGATGTCCCACTCACCCGTCTGGGGAGTTGAATAGCCCGCTGACGCCAACTGCTGCTGGAACCAGGTCGCACTCGGAAGTACACCCATCATCTGAGCTTGCTGCCGGGCAACGAGTTGCTCATCCGGCCAGACGCCCAGGCCTTCTTGGGCGAGGCGCTTCCAAGGAAACAGCGGACCGGGGTCGAGCTTGCGCAGCGGGGCGATGTCGCTGTGACCGATCACATGGCGCGGTTCGATTTTGTTCCGTTTGACGATGTCTTTGAGCAGCGCGATCAGCGCCTTGATCTGCGCTTCGCTGTAGGGATACCACAGTCGACCGGTGGGCGTGTCTCTGTAGCCCGGATTGACGATCTCGATGCCGATACTGCTGGAGTTCAGCCAGGTTCGACCTTCCCACTCGCTTTCACCCGCATGCCAGGCTCGCTGATTTTCATCGACCAGCTTGTACACCGTGGCAGGACCGTCGCCGATCAGATAATGGGCACTGACCTCCCCATGGGTCAGCAGCGCCAACGAGCGTTCCAGCGACGCAGAGGTGTAATGCACCACGACGAATTGCGCGCGACTGTCGAAATTGACGGAAGGGTGGCTGGTGTCGAGCTTCGGCCCGCTGGAACAGGCAGCAAGCAGCAAGGCCATGCAAAGGGTGCAGAAAGACTTCATAAAAAGGCAGATCGCTGAGGCGAATAATGCAACAGTGTAACGTAATGCCGGCGCAACACCCAAAAAGTGCACAACCCCACAAGGGGCGCACAGGCAAACGGGTCCAGCTGCGCAGCGCGCGTCGTCAACCCTGCTCGATGCGATTCCGACCCAGATCCTTGGCACGGTACAGCGCCTGGTCCGCCCGCTTGAGCACGGCGTCGCTGCGCTCACCGGGACGGAAAGGAGTGACCCCCATCGAGACCGTGATGGTGACCGGTTCGCCCTTGAAATGAAACGGACACCGTTCGACGGTCTGACGCAGGCGCTCCAGCAGGGCAAGCCCATCGGCCATCGAGGTGTGGGGCAACAGCAGGACAAACTCCTCTCCACCGAACCGCGCGATGAAGTCCGCCCCCCGCAGCTTCTTCTTCAACTCGGTGGCGACAATTTTCAGCACCCTGTCGCCTGCCAGATGACCATAGCCATCGTTGATCCGCTTGAAGTGATCGAGGTCAAGAATTCCCAGCAGCAGGCTTGAGTCTCTGGGCTGCTGCGCGACCGCCTGCTCCAGCCGCTCGTTCCAGGCTGCGCGATTAGGCAATGCCGTCAGCGTGTCGATCAGCGCCTTTTGTCGCTGCTCCTCGAGGTGGGCCCGAAAACCCAGTGCCTCTTGCTCCATGGTGGCGACCCGACTGGCCAGCGACTGGAGACGCGAGGCGACCTCTTGTTCGCGCTGATCGCGCTGCCGTTGATGCTCGTCCATGGTGCCGAGCAGGCCTTCCAGCCGACGCTCGAGGATGGTCTTCAGGCTGTCGAGATCGGCGGCTTCTTGAACGCTGGTTTGCAGATCCCCGACATGCTCGCGCAGTTGCTCGTTCAGCTCCTGTGACGCGGTCTGCTGGCCGGCATGGTCTGCACTGGCAGCCTGCAGATTGGCCTGAAAGGATTCCAGCCGCTCGTTGAGTTGCTTCAGATAACGCTCGAACTCATGCTGACCGCTGTCGGTGATGGCCAGCATCAGCACGGCGAGATCATCGAGAATCGGCAGCAATTCATACCAATTCAAGCCATGCTGCAATCGGATACGCATGGCCTCGGCTTGTGGACGGTGATGTTCTGGCAGCGTCAGGTCGTCGAGCAGGCCAAGGAGCGTCTGCTCGATGTGCGCGGCGACCGAACTGTAACTGGGCTCGGGAGAAGAGGGCAGCGCATAGGGGCCTTCTTCGTCAGTTTCAGTGGTCGTGCCCTCGTCAGGCTCATCTTCGCGCCGGACGACGTCTTCGTCGCTTTGCCCGTCCTGACCCGCCGCTGAGGAGGGCGTCTGCTCGCCGTTCGCCGTTGCCGGCTCATCGCCTTCGGGAGCAGGCTCGACGCTGGGCGCCGCCAGGGCGTCATCGGACTCGGCGCCCATGAGAGAGGCGGGCACCTGGTCGGCCTGCGCAACGGGGGGCTCCCCCTGTTCAACGGAGCTGAGGGCGAGGGTGGGAGAGGGTTCTTTGACCTCTGTAATGACAGGCTCGGCGTCGACGGGCGATACGACGTGAGCTTCTGGTAAGGCTCCGCCCTCCGCCCCATCGGACTGGGCGGCCGCGACAGACACTTCGACGGGGGCCTCTTCGACGCGGTCCTGCCTGGTGGCGGAGCCTGTCTGATCATCGAGTTGCGGTGCCGAGTCTTGAACATCGATCGGTTGAACGTCGATTGGGTGAGCGGCTCCAGCAGAGGCAGGTGCAGCGACGAGGGGGGCCGCAGGCGGCTCAGACGACAAGCCAGGCTCGGGCTCTTCCCGCCCGCGGAACAAGCGCTCGAAGAAGCCAGGCCGCCCGACCGCCTCGGGATGCTCGATTTCGGCCAGCGCCTTGCCTTGTAATCCGCTCAGTTCACTCAACAACAGGGGGATTTCACGCGCCTGACTGACGCGGTCTTCAACGTTCTTGGCGAAACGCTTGAGCGGTTTGGCCACTTCGCGAGGTAACGGCAACGCTTGGAGTTGCGTCACCAGCGACGTCAGCGCGGTGCCCATCTGCTCGATCCGTTGCTCCCGGCGCTGCTCTGAATCGAGCACGGCTTTCTCCAGACGAGGAATCAACGCCGCCAGGCCAGCGTCCATATCGTCCTTGCGCACGATCTCGCGCATTTCCTTCATGCACTGATCGACGGCCTTGTCGGCACCCTCAGCGGCCAGGCTGCTGCGCACCAAACCACGTCGCAACAGGTCCAACCGGGCATTCCAGCGCTTTTCGAGCTTGTCTTGCTGCTCGATGCTTTTGAGGTATTTCTCTTTCCAGCGTTGGGCTTCGTCGCTCATTCCGAGGGTCCGCGGGGAGATGTGCTTGTTATCGGCAGGGAATCGCCAATCAATGAGGCAGGCAAGCGAATCTCCACCGCAACCGGCAGATGATCGGAAATGGGCTGAGCCAGCACCTGCACTTTTTCCAGTGTCAGGGAGGGGCTGAGGAGGATATGGTCCAGGCAGCGCTGAGGGCGCCAACTCGGAAAAGTGGCTTCGATCTGGGGTGCTAACAGGCCCAAGTCGCGCAGCGGTGAAGTTTCAAGCAAATCGGCGGCATGGGTGTTCATGTCGCCCATCAAGACCTGATGCTTGTAGCCTGCGATGAGCTCACGGATGTAGGCGAGTTGGCGCGTTCGCGTCCGCGCGCCCAATGCCAGGTGCATGACGACGACAATCAACGCGTCTTCGCCTTCGCCGAAACGGACGAGAATCGCACCGCGCCCCGAAGGGCCGGGCAAGGGGTGATCCTCGATATCCCACGGCCGCAGGCGGCTCAGCACGCCATTGCTGTGCTGGGCAAAGCGTCCGAGGTTGCGATTGAGCTGCTGGTGCCAGTAAGGAAACGACCCGAGCTGGGCCAGATGTTCGACTTGATTGACGTAGCCGGAGCGAAGGCTGCCACCGTCGACTTCCTGCAAGGCGACCAAGTCATAGTCGCCGAGAAGATCACCGATTTTCTGCAAATTCCCCGCGCGGCCGTTGTGCGGGAACACGTGTTGCCAGCCGCGCGTCAGGTAGTGCCGGTAGCGCTCGGTACTGATGCCCACCTGAATGTTGAAGCTGAGCAAACGCAGCCTGCCATCGGCGGGCAGGCCGGTTTGCTTCAGATGGCGCTCGTTGACCTTCGGTGTGTGCCGGGCAACGGTGCGTTCGGAACCCCAGCGCATGATGCGGCAGCGCTTACTTGCTGGTCAGCGTGGTGCGTTCTTTGGCGATCAGTTGATCCGCCACTTCCAGCGTCTGCTCAGGACCACCGGCACTGCCCAGGTCGAAACGGTATTTGCCGTTGACGATCATGGTTGGAACGCCAGTGATCTCGTACTTCTTGGCCAATTCCTTGTATTGGGCAACCTTGCCCTTCACAGCGAACGAATTGTAGGTCTCGAGAAACTTGGTCTTGTCCACGCCTTGGGTAGCAACGAAATCGGCCATGTCGTTAGGATCGGTCAAGCGTTTGCCACCTTTCTGGATGGCGTCGAAGACGGCGCTGTGCACTTTCTTTTCCACGCCCATGGTGTCGAGCGTGATGAACAGTTGGCCATGGGCATCCCATGGGCCGCCGAACATGGCAGGGATGCGGATGAAATGGACGTCGGCCGGGAGCTTTTCAATCCATGGGTTGATGGTGGGCTCGAAGGCATAGCAGTGAGGGCAGCCATACCAGAACATCTCGACGACTTCGATCTTGCCGGGTTCGGAAACAGGAACGGCGCTGCTCAACTGGACATATTGCTTGCCAGCTTCGATCGGCTCCGCCGCTTGAGCGGTCAGACCGAACAGACTGGTGATCACCAGAGCGGCGCTGAGAATCAGATTACGCATGCTTAACTCCTGGGCATGAAAAGTCACCTCGACGGCCGCGTTTTGACCGGGGGAGGTGATACGAGTTCGCAAGTGTAACGCCTGAGAGGTCAAAAAAGAGCAGCCATTTACGACCCTTTTTCGCCCGGTTGAGAAGGAAATGTATTTCGTTGTTTCCGACTGTCGGCTTCCGATAAACAGGGCCTCGCACCTTAATCCAGACTTAATGAAGGCCCTGTATGTAGGCGGCCAACGCGTCGATATCCTTGTTGCTCAGCTTCGACGCAATGGTGCGCATGACCATGGTGTCGCCATCGTTGGTGCGCTCACCTTCCCGAAAGGCCGTCAGTTGCTTTTTCACGTAGTCGGCATGCTGGCCGCTCAGGTGAGGAAAGCCGGCGGCAGCATTCCCAGCACCATTCGGTGAATGACAACCCGTGCAAGCGGGCATGCCTTGATCGATCTTTCCGCCGCGAAACAATGCTTCGCCTCTGGCGACCAGGTTGGGGTCCGCCGCTCCGACGCTGCCTCGCTGGCTGGCGAAATACGCTGCGATGTCTGCAAGATCCTGATCGCTAAGGTTGTTGAGCAAGCCGGTCATCTCCAGCACCACACGCTTGCCGTCCTTGATCTCGTGCAGTTGCTTGAGCAGATAGCGCTGGCCTTGCCCGGCCAGTTTCGGGAAGTTGGGGGCCATGCTGTTGCCGTCCGCGCCATGGCAGGCACCGCACACGGCGGTTTTCGCCTGACCGGCCACCACGTCGCCCACAGCAATGTCAGCAGCCTGTGCGGTCAGGGAAACGCCCCACGTCAACAGCAGACTCACCAGTAATTTGTTCATCGGCTCATCCGTGCGGCCGGGGTGAGCGATGAATAGCAGGGCTACTCATTCCCCCAGCGTTTGTTATAGGTCTAATGGTAGCCCCACTTGCGCGAACGTCACCCCGCCGGGGGGGGACAACGCACACACAAAATGCCTGGCGCTATATACTTGCGGCCATCAATCGGCATCGACACTCGTGGCAGCGCCTCTGCCGCTACGCCCTCACCGGATATCCCATGCAACTCAAGAACCCGATCCTCGGCTTGTGCCAACAGGCCAAGTTCCAGCTCAGCGCCGCCAAAGTCGAACAATGCCCGGATGACGAAGGGTACGAAGTCGCTTTCGCCGGACGCTCGAACGCTGGCAAATCCAGCGCACTGAACACCCTGACCCACGCCAGCCTGGCGCGCACCTCGAAAACACCCGGTCGCACCCAACTGCTGAACTTTTTCCGCCTGGACGACGAGCGTCGTCTGGTCGACTTGCCGGGTTACGGTTACGCGAAGGTGCCGATCCCGCTCAAACAGCATTGGCAACGGCACCTGGAAGCCTACCTGGGCAGCCGGGAGAGTTTGAAAGGGTTGATTTTGATGATGGACATCCGCCATCCGATGACCGACTTCGACACGCTCATGCTCGACTGGGCCATTGCCAGCGGGATGCCGATGCATATTCTGCTGACCAAAGCTGACAAGCTGACCTTCGGCGCGGCGAAGAACACGCTGCTCAAGGTGCAGTCGCAAATTCGAAAAGGGTGGGGCGACGCGGTGACCATCCAGTTGTTCTCCGCGCCCAAGCGCCAGGGCTTGGAAGAGGCGTACACCGTGCTGGCCCACTGGATGGAACTGGAAGACAAGGCGCCTGCGGCCTGAATTGCAGGCAAAAAAAACCCCGGACTTCATATGGGGAGGGGAAGTTCGGGGTCCAAGTCCAGGCCTTCAGGGAAGGGCCCGGATATCTGCCAACACTTAACACAACATAGGAGCATGAATGGCTGCGTCAGCCATTCCCGAACTCTGACCGGGGTTTGTCCGCCGAAGTTCAAAAACGGCGGAAATTTAATGTTGGCAGCTTCGCGGGGCCCGCGGTTCACGGGCTGGCCGCCATCAATCAGGATTGACAGTTAATGGGCTTCATCCCAGTTGCTGCCGACCCCCACTTCCACCAGCAGCGGCACATCCAGCTTGGCCGCACCGCTCATGTGCACACGGATCTCCTGACTGATCGCCTCGACCAGATCTTCTCGCACCTCCAACACCAACTCGTCGTGCACCTGCAGAATGACGCGTGCATCCAGGCCTGAACGGTCGAGCCAACCGTTCACGGCAACCATCGCGCGCTTGATGATGTCGGCCGCCGTGCCTTGCATCGGCGCGTTGATCGCCATGCGTTCGGCGCCTTTGCGCAGGGCCTGATTCTTGGCGTTGATGTCGGGCAAGTACAGGCGGCGACCGAAAATGGTTTCCACGAAGCCTTGCTCGGCCGCCTGGGTGCGGGTGCGTTCCATGTAGTCGAGCACGCCTGGGTAGCGGGCGAAGTAACGGTCGACGTAGGCCTGGGACTGCTTGCGATCCACCCCGATCTGTTTGGCCAGCCCGAACGCGCTCATGCCGTAGATCAGACCGAAGTTGATGGCCTTGGCGCTGCGCCGCATGTCACCGGTGACGTTCTCCAGCTCGACGCCAAAGACTTCCGCCGCCGTCGCGCGGTGGACGTCCAGGTCGTGGCGGAAAGCGTGAAGCAGCCCTTCGTCCTTGGCCAGATGCGCCATGATCCGCAGTTCGATTTGCGAATAGTCCGCCGCCAGCAGCTTGTAGCCCTGGGGTGCGACGAACGCCTGGCGAATCCGGCGTCCTTCGGCGGTACGAATCGGAATGTTCTGCAAGTTAGGGTCACTGGAGGACAAACGCCCTGTGACCGCCACCGCTTGATGGTATGAGGTGTGGATGCGGCCGGTGCGAGGATTGATCTGCTCGGGCAGGCGGTCGGTGTAAGTGCTTTTCAGCTTGCTCATCGAGCGATACTGCATGAGCACTTTCGGCAGCGGGAATTCCTGCTCGGCCAGTTCGGCCAGCACCGCTTCGGCAGTGGAGGGCTGCCCAGTGGCCGTTTTGCTGATGATTGGCATCCCGAGCTTTTCGTAAAGAATCACGCCCAACTGCTTTGGCGAACCGAGGTTGAACTCTTCGCCCGCGATGGCGAAGGCCTCGCGCTCCAGTTCGATCATCTTGTTGCCCAGTTCGACGCTTTGGGTCCCCAGCAGTTTGGCATCCACTAAAGCGCCCTGACGCTCGATGCGCGCCAGCACCGGCATCAGCGGCATCTCGATTTCATCGAGGACAGGCGCCAACGATGGGGTGCGAGCCAGTTTTTCCTGCAAGGTTTCATGCAGACGCAGGGTCAGGTCCACTTCCTCAGCCGCATAGATGCCCGCTTGCTCCAGGGCTATCTGGTCGAAGCTCAACTGCTTGGCACCCTTGCCCGCAATGTCCTGAAAATTGACGGGCGTGTGGTCCAGGTATTTCGCTACCAGACTGTCGCGGTCGTGCCGGGTGGCGGTGGAATCGAGCACATAGGACTCAAGCATGGTGTCGAACTTGACCCCTTGGACACTGATGCCCTGATTCGGGTCGCCATCGATCGCGCAGTTGGCCAACAGATTGATGGCGAACTTCGCGTGCTGACCGACCTTCACCTTGCTGGGGTCTTCCAGCATGGGTTTGACAGCCTTGAGCACTGCGTCACGGTCCAGTTGCTGAGGCACCCCCATGTAGGCGTGGGTCAGGGGGATGTAACACGCTTCGTGGGTTTTGATTGCGAAGGAGAGCCCTACGATCTGTGCGCGTTGAGCATCGGTACCGTTGCTTTGCACGACGAAGGCGAACA
Source organism: Pseudomonas sp. GD03842 (assembly GCF_029841165.1). Classification (NCBI taxonomy): domain Bacteria; kingdom Pseudomonadati; phylum Pseudomonadota; class Gammaproteobacteria; order Pseudomonadales; family Pseudomonadaceae; genus Pseudomonas; species Pseudomonas sp. GD03842. The sequence continues at coordinate 42,861 of NZ_JAOCEA010000021.1, forward strand.
ACTTGGCCGCGTCGAGCTTTTTCAGCCAGGCGTCGAACTGCGTCTGCTCAAGCACCAGTTCATATTGGGCCTCAATGACGGGAGCAGGCTCCTGTGCGGGTGCGATTGGCGCACCTTCCTGCTTCGCTTCGCGTTGCAGGTCATTGATCCAGCTCTTGAACTCGAGTTCGGTGTAGAGCGCCAGAAGGGCTTCACGGTCGGGCTCGCCGCAGTGAAGGGCGTCCAGCTCGATGTCCAGGGGCACGTCGACCTTGATGGTTGCCAGCTGATACGACAGGAATGCCATTTCCTTGTGCTCTTCGAGTTTCGCGGGCAGCGATTTGGCGCCGCGAATCGGCAGGGAAGGGACCCTGTCGAGGTTTTCGTAGAGCGCTTTGAGACCGCCGCCGATCCCGACCAACAGGCCGGCGGCAGTCTTCTCACCCACTCCTGGCACGCCGGGAATGTTGTCGACCTTGTCCCCCATCAGCGCGAGGTAGTCGATGATGTACTCGGGGCCGACACCAAACTTTTCGACGACACCTGCGACGTCCAGAACGCTGCCGGTCATGGTGTTCACCAGCGTGATGTGACCATCGACCAGTTGCGCCATGTCCTTGTCGCCCGTCGAGATGATCACCGGGCGGTCCGCCGCCGCACTGCTACGCGCCAGGGTGCCGATCACGTCGTCGGCCTCGACGCCGTCCACACACAACAACGGGTACCCCAGCCCTCTCACGCAGTTGTGCAGGTAGTCGATCTGTACCCGCATGTCGTCGGGCATGCTCGGGCGATTAGCCTTGTATTCAGCGAACATCTCGTCGCGGAACGTGCCGCCCTTGGCGTCGAAAACCACAGCGAACGGGCTGTCCGGGTACTGTTTTCGCAGACTTTTGAGCATGTTCAGCACGCCCTTGACCGCGCCGGTCGGCAGACCTTTTGACGTGGTGAGTGGCGGCAGCGCGTGGAACGCGCGGTACAGGTAAGAAGAACCGTCCACCAGGACGAGGGGCGCGAGACTCATGCAGGATCAACCTTTTCGGCGGGGTCGGCGCTAGAATGCGAAGACCGTTGACGACAAAGGAGCAAGGTTATCATGCGTACGCCAAATCGCTTGTTACTGGTCGCTCTGTTGCTGGCTTTCCCTCTCTTTGCACACGCGGCGGAGGATCAAGCTCCTACGGCTGAGCCTGATGTGACCATTCGCAAGGACGGCGATACCTTCGTTCAGGAGTACAAAGCCAACGGCTTCGTTTATGCGGTAAAAGTCACGCCAAAACACGGCAAGCCGTACTATCTCGTGCGCGCCGATGGCACAAGCGGTCAATTCATCCGTTCGGACCCACCGGACATGCTGATTCCCCAATGGGTATTATTCAGCTGGTAGGCCTCACATTCACTTTTTGCTGGCAGTGTTCATATGTCCGTTTTTACTCCCCTGGCTCGGCCTGAGCTGGAAACCTTTCTCGCCCCGTACGGGCTCGGCCACCTGCGCGATTTCCAGGGCATTGCAGCCGGAAGTGAAAACACCAACTACTTCATCAGCATGGAACAAGGCGAATTCGTCCTGACCCTGGTCGAGCGCGGCCCCGTACAGGAGATGCCCTTTTTCATCGAGTTGCTCGACGTCCTGCACGAGGCGGACCTACCTGTCCCTTATGCGCTGCGGACCACCGACGGCCAGGCGCTGCGCCAGCTCAAGGGCAAACCGGCCTTGCTGCAGCCACGCCTGTCCGGCAAGCATCCGTCCGAGCCGAACACTCAGCACTGCGCGCAGATTGGCGAACTGCTTGCCCACATGCATTTGGCCACGCGCGACAACCCCATCGAGCGCCGTACGGATCGGGGTCTGGAGTGGATGCTGCAGGAAGGTGGCAACTTTGTCTCTCACCTCGGGGAAACGGAGGCAGCGCTGCTGAAGGCCTCGGTGGAGGAAATCGCCCGCCAGCAGGCAAAGATCATGGCGCTGCCCCGTGCCAACGTCCACGCGGACCTGTTCCGCGACAACACGCTGTTCGAAGGCACGCATCTGACCGGGGTGATCGATTTCTACAATGCCTGCTCCGCACCGATGCTCTACGACGTGGCGATCGCCGTAAACGACTGGTGCTCATTCGAGGATGGCAGCATCGATGCGCCCCGCGCACGGGCACTGTTGGGGGCTTACGCCGCCTTGCGCTCCTTCACGGCAGCAGAAGCCGACTTGTGGCCAACCATGCTGCGAGTCGGTTGCGTCAGGTTCTGGTTGTCGCGACTGATCGCCGCGGAGAGCTTCGCGGGCCAGGACGTGCTGATTCACGACCCTGGGGAGTTTCGCATACGTCTGGAGCAACGCCAGGAAACGCACATTCCCCTGCCATTCGCCCTGTAAACGGCCATCTTGATGGCGACGTCCGCGTCAGGAGGACGGTGAGTGAGGCAGCTCACTCCCCGTGCAACCGATGAGCGGCACACGGCTTAGAGCGACCGCGGTCATAGGTTTTCCAGGCATCCCGCCAAGTCGTCTGCCAGTCGGGTCAGCAATTGCTCGTACCCTTGCGCAGTGGCGGGGGTGTAACCACCCAGCGCGTCCAATTCAGCCAGCTTCACCGGCAAACCCGCACTGAGGGTATCCGCCAGCTTCGGTCGCAGCGGGGGCTCGCTGAACACGCAGGTCTTGCCGTATTCAGCCAACCGCTCGCGCATCGCGGCCACGTGCTGCGCTCCAGGTTGCACATCATGGCTCACGGCGAACACACCGGCATGCTGGATGCCGTAGGCCTCCTCGAAGTAATCGAACGCCTCGTGGAACACAAAATACTGTTTGCCTGCAATACCCGCCACGCGCTGCTTGATCTTGGCATCCAGCGCGTCCAATCGCGCATCGAAAGCGTTGAGATTGCTTTGGTAACGGGCAGCGTTGGCAGGGTCGATGTTGCCAAGGTCCGCCGCCATTCTGGCCGCGATCACTCGGGCGTTGACCGTCGATAGCCACAGGTGCGCATCAATGCTGCCGGGGCGGTGGTCATGATCGTGTTCATCGTCATCGTCGTGGTGCGAGCTGCTGGCGGTGAACGTGCGCAAGTGCATCCCCGGCAACGACTGCACGGCAACCGACGTCTTGCTGCGGTTGGTCAGTACCCGCGGCAGAAACGTCTCCATGTCCGGGCCGATCCAGTACAGCAGATCGACATCCTGGACACGCCGTACGTCGGAAGGACGCAATGCATAATTGTGCGGCGACGCGCCCGGTGGAAGAAGCACCTCGGGCACGGCGACACCGTCCTGCACGGCAGCTGCGATCAGCTGCAGCGGCTTGATACTGGTCAATACGCGGACATCGGCCTGGGCGGGGGAAAGGATGGAAAAACCGGTGATGAATACGACAAAAAGTAAAAAAAGTCGGGACACGATGACCACTCACAGGGGCAGGAACGGGTAACATAATAACGTCTCTATCAGAAGCCGTCGCCGCCCATGTCTAAAACACCCTTGGCCAGTCGCCCTCACGATCACTCTCATTGCGTGCACAGCGCCCTCGCTGAAGCCGATGCACTGTGCGCCGGAAAAGGCCTGCGTCTGACGGCCTTGCGGCGGCGCGTCCTCGAACTGGTCTGGCAGAGCCACAAGCCACTGGGTGCGTACGACATACTCGCTGTGCTGAGTGAAGAGGATGGCCGTCGGGCTGCACCGCCCACCGTCTATCGTGCGCTGGATTTCCTGCTGGAGCACGGCCTGGTGCATCGCATTGCCTCGCTCAACGCGTTCGCCGGCTGTAACCATCCCACTCACGCGCATCAGGGCCAGTTTTTGATCTGCCGCGAATGCCATGCAGCCATCGAGTTGCAGCATGGCGCCATCAGTGCGGCCATCATCAATGCCGCCAACGAAGTCGGCTTCGCCGTGGAAACTCAGACCGTCGAAGTCGTGGGCGTGTGCGCGGGCTGCAAGGCCGCCTGATGAGCGACGCATTGATTCGCTTGAAAGGCGTGAGTGTCACCCGCACCGGCCAAAACGTGCTGGACAACATTCAGTTGAGTGTCAGGCCTGGCGAGATCGTGACCCTCATCGGCCCCAACGGCGCCGGCAAGACCACACTCGTCAAAGCGGTGCTGGGCCTGCTGAAACCGGACGCGGGCGACGTCTGGCGCAAGCCCCGGTTGCGCGTGGGCTACATGCCGCAAAAACTGCACGTGGACGCCACGCTGCCCCTTTCTGTCCTGCGGTTCCTGCGTCTCGTACCGGGAGTCGACAGGGCCATGGCCCTGGCCGCACTGGCCGAGGTCGGAGCCGAAAGGGTCATCGACAGCCCGCTCCAGGGTATTTCGGGGGGCGAGATGCAACGCGTGCTGCTGGCCCGGGCGCTGTTGCGCAAACCGGAACTGCTGGTGCTCGACGAGCCGGTCCAAGGGGTAGACGTAGCCGGGCAGGCGGAGCTCTACGCCTTGATCACTCAACTGCGCGACCGCCACCAATGCGGCGTGCTGATGGTGTCCCATGATTTGCACTTGGTGATGAGCACCACTGACCAAGTGGTGTGCCTGAATCGCCATGTCTGCTGTTCGGGACATCCCGAGCAGGTCAGCAACGATCCAGCATTCGTCGAGCTGTTCGGCCAGAACGCGCCCAGCCTGGCGATCTATCACCACCATCACGATCACGCCCATGACCTGCATGGAGAGGTGTGCCAGGCCACTCCAGCCCATGAACACGGCGCGTCGCATGGCCACACTCACGATCATGACCATGGGGACAACTGCAAGCATGGCTGATTTTCTACTCTATGCCTTGCTCGCAGGCCTCTCTCTGGCCGTCGTTGCCGGCCCATTGGGTTCGTTCGTGGTCTGGCGGCGCATGGCCTATTTCGGCGACACCCTGTCCCATGCCGCCCTGTTGGGGGTAGCGCTGGGGTTCCTGCTGGACATCAGCCCGGCCATCGCTGTCACGGTCGGCTGCTTGCTGCTCGCGATTCTTCTGGTCACGCTTCAACAACGCCAACCCTTGGCCTCCGACACGCTGTTGGGCATCCTGGCGCCCAGCACGTTGTCCCTGGGGCTGGTGGTGCTGAGTTTCATGCGGGAAGTTCGCATCGACTTGATGGGGTATCTGTTTGGCGATCTGCTGGCGATCAGCCCTCTCGATCTGGGGTGGATTCTCGGCGGCAGCGCGGCAGTTCTGGTGCTGATCTGTGCGCTTTGGCGTCCGCTGCTGGCGATCACAGTGCATGAGGAATTGGCAATGGTCGAAGGTCTGCCAGTGGCGGCCTTGCGCATGACCCTGATGTTGTTGATTGCCGTGGTGATCGCCGTGGCGATGAAGATCGTTGGCGTTCTGCTGATTACATCGCTGCTGATCATCCCAGCGGCTGCGGCACAACGTCACGCTCGCTCACCCGAACAGATGGCTCTGGGGGCCAGCGTGCTCGGCATCGTCGCCGTGTGCGGCGGGCTGGCGCTGTCATGGTTCAAGGACACCCCTGCGGGCCCGTCCATCGTGGTCTGCGCTGCGGCATTGTTTCTGCTCAGTTTCGTTTTGCCCAAGCGGTAGAACCTTGCCTTGGAACGAGAGTCATACTCGGCAATCATTGAATGGCGGCAATGTGCAATGATGCGATACCGCGCCGCGGTGCGTGATCGGTTGTTTTCGGTGCAAGCCACTTTATGTGTAGACTTGCTCGTTTTTTGCGCAAATAGAGAATCGCTGGAATGAAGCCGTTCCCATCCCGTTATCTGCTGCTTGCTGCATTATCCGTCCTGTTGGGCGCCTGCCAGAGCAAACCTGTCGAAACCCCCGCTCAAGTGTCGGCGCCTGATGCGTACCAGCAGTTGGACCAGAACATTGCCAGTAGCGAGCTGGCCACCGCTGAAGACCAGCTCGCTGCGTTGCAAGCCAAAGACCCTGACGACCCGCGTGTGGAGCAGTACCAGCGCAAACTGGCCGAGGCCTATCTGACTCGCAGCCAGATCGTCCTGCAGAAAGGCGACGTCAATGCCGCTGCCACGGCGCTGAGCCGTGCCCGTGCACTGATGCCCAAGGCACCCGCGCTGACGAGCGGTGTCAACGGGGCCATCGCCAATGCGCGCAAGGCCGAACTGGAAAAGGCTGAGGCTGAATTGCGGGCAGCGGAAGCCAAACGCACCGCGAAGATCATCGACCCCACCACTGAAAGCACTGCCGTTACGCTGAAAATCACGGATTCCAGGCAATTGCGTCGGCAGTTGAATGACATCGCTGCAGATGTTGTGGCGTTCAATTGCGAGGTGATGGTGCAAGTGCCGCGCACCGATGACTATCCATGGTTGGCCACCTTGCTCAGCAAGCGTGTTGCCAAGATCAATCCCGATTTCGAGCTGCAGATTCAGCGGGAGATCGAAAAAGCGCAACCTGCACAGATCATCCTCAAACCCGCAAAGCTCTGAACACCGCCTGCTTCGAACGCAAAAGGCGCTGCCCTCACAGGCAGCGCCTTTTTTCGTTTACGGGTGAGTTTGTCGTCGCAAGCACCCAATTGGTCGATGGCCCTTTGACGACGCCATTGACCAACCGGCGAGGGGCAGTGAACTGCCCCCCAGTCAAGGCATCAAGCCGGAATGGCTTTGGCCTTGGGCTCACGCGCCCACACACGGTGCTGCCGGATGGCCTCGAAGAACGCCTTGAACGACTGAGTGTCCGACACCGCCAGCAGGCCAGCATCTTCTTCAAGACGCAGCAGGTCGATCAGCTCTTTCGCCTCGCCTGCGTAGGAAATGGCCTTCAAGTGCTTGTAGGCCTCGAGAACATAATGCAGCGCGACGCCATTACCGCTCAGCGCCTTGATGGACGCCGCCCCCCCTGGAATGAACACCGCATCGAAGGCGATCGACGGCAGGCCCTCGAGGGAGGCGTCCACTGCCAGCGTTTTCCCGCCTGCCGTTTTGACAGGCGCCGACGTCGGGCCCAACACCTTGGCGTGGGCCGCTTCCGCCTCTAGCGCGGCCTTCATCGCAGCCACTGCTTTGTCGTCTACCCCGTCCGCCACCACGATTGCCACTTTGCGCGACGCGATGTCGGGAGCCAGCAGATTCGCCTGACTCAACAGGGGCGACTTGTCCACGGTGGGCTTGCCGGTTTTTTGCGCTTTGACGGTTGGGCCGGTTGGCGCAGGCAACCCAAGGTTTTCCGCAACCCGAGAAGCCAGGGTCATGTCGATGTTCGCCAGGATTTCGTTCACTTGTCGGGCACGAATGTACTCGCGCTCGACCTTGCCCAGTTCGAAACTGTATGCGGCGATGATGTGTTCCTTCTCGTGCTCACTCATGCTGTTGAAGAACAGCGTGGCCTGGGAGAAGTGATCGGCGAAGGACGGGCTGCGTTCGCGGACCTTATGCGCCTCGATGCGCTCCTGATAGCTCTCGAAACCGCCGTCTTCGGGCGCGGCCGGTGTCTCCTTCGGCCAGCCACCATCAATGGAATTGGGCTCATAGGACGCACGGCCCTTGTCGATGGTCATCCGATGCTGAGCATCGCGCTGGCCGTTGTGGTTGGCCGCAACCGGACGGTTGATCGGAATCTCATGGAAGTTCGGCCCGCCCAAGCGGCTGATTTGCGTGTCGGTGTAGGAGAACAAGCGCCCCTGCAACAGCGGATCGTTGGAGAAATCGATACCGGGCACAATATGGCCGGGGCAAAACGCAACTTGCTCGGTTTCGGCGAAATAATTGTCGGGGTTGCGGTTGAGTACCATTTTGCCCAAAGGCGTCACCGGGACCATTTCCTCAGGAATGATCTTGGTCGGGTCGAGCAAGTCGAAGTCGAACTTGTGTTCGTCTTCTTCGGCGACGATCTGCACACCCAATTCCCATTCAGGGTAGTCACCCGACTCGATGGACTCCCACAAATCGCGGCGATGGTAATCGGTGTCCTTGCCAGCGAGCTTCTGCGCCTCATCCCACAGCAACGAGCAGGTCCCGTATTTGGGCTTCCAGTGGAATTTGACGAATGACGATTTACCTTCCGTGTTGATCAGCCGGAAAGTGTGGATACCGAAGCCTTGCATGGTACGCAGGCTTTTCGGGATCGCCCGGTCGGACATCGCCCAGATCACCATGTGCGCTGATTCGGGCACCAGCGAAACGAAGTCCCAAAAAGTATCGTGAGCCGAGCCCCCAGTGGGGATCTCGTTGTGAGGCTCGGGTTTTACCGCGTGTACGAAGTCGGGGAACTTGATCGCGTCCTGAATGAAGAACACCGGCATGTTGTTGCCCACCAAGTCGAAGTTGCCTTCATCGGTGTAGAACTTCACGGCGAAACCCCGCACATCACGCACGGTGTCGCCTGATCCACGCGGCCCTTGCACTGTGGAGAAGCGAACGAACACAGGGGTTTTCTTGCCCGGGTCGCGCAAAAATTGCGCCTTGCTCAATGCGCTGTGGTTTTCATAACTCTGAAAATAGCCGTGGGCCGCGGTGCCGCGGGCGTGCACGATGCGCTCCGGGATGCGCTCATGGTCAAAGTGCGTGATTTTTTCACGCATGATGAAATCTTCGAGCAGAGACGGTCCGCGGTTGCCCGCCTTCAGGGTGTTTTGGTTGTCGGAGACTTTTACCCCCTGGTTGGTGCGCAGGGCTTGGCCGGTCGCGTCGGAGCGAAACGGCTCGAGGCTGTCGAGCTTGGTGTTGGTATTGCCCCGATCAAGGGTGTCAGTCCCTGCCAGTTCGCTCTTCGGGGTGCTGCTTACAGGTGCGGGTTTCTTCGTGGCCATCAGTCAAAGACTCCTCGGTTCAGGCAGCTCTTTTCTCGTTCTTCCGCAGGGAAAGGTCGGTGCGAGCTTGATAAGCAGGACTGCCCTGATAGAAACAGGGCAAATCCCGGTGCTTAGCTAATGACTGAGGAGAAAAAGGGCCGTTCCTTTTATTTTCAACCTTTGGTCTAACGTTGAGTCACAGGTATGACGCTTCCCGTTATGACCGTTCGGCAGGTGATCTGCCAAATAAATGCTAAGAACGCTGGGCCTAAACCCGGCCCGGCAGGCTAAAATGCGCGCCCGGTTTATCCAGCCAAGGCGACAGACGGCCAAAAATGGCATCGCCACGCAGCTCGCAGGTGCATCGCACCTCTTTTCGCGAGCTGAACTACCAACGCGCCCCCACAAGGTTCGCTACGTGATCGAGTTTCAAGACGTCCATAAAACCTATCGGGTCGCCGACAGGGAAATTCCAGCGCTGCACCCCACGAGTCTGCAGATTGAAAACGGCCAGGTGTTCGGTCTGATCGGCCACTCGGGTGCAGGTAAAAGCACCATGCTGCGTCTGATCAACCGCCTGGAAGCCCCGAGCGGCGGCAAGATCATCGTCGATGGCGTGGATGTCACCGCGCTGGACGCCAACGGCCTGCGCGGCTTCCGTCAACAAGTCGGGATGATCTTCCAGCACTTCAATCTGCTGTCGTCCAAAACCGTGGCCGACAACGTCGCCATGCCGCTGACACTGGCCGGGGACATGACCCGCAGCCAGATCGACCAGCGCGTTGCCGAGTTGCTGGCGCGCGTGGGCCTGTCTGACCACGCGAAAAAGTACCCGGCGCAACTGTCCGGCGGCCAGAAGCAGCGCGTCGGCATCGCTCGCGCACTGGCGACCAAACCGAAAATCCTGCTGTGCGACGAGGCCACCAGCGCTCTCGACCCACAGACCACGGCATCGGTGCTGCAATTGCTGGCCGAGATCAATCGCGAGCTGAAGTTGACCATCGTGTTGATCACCCATGAGATGGACGTGATTCGTCGCGTCTGTGACCAAGTGGCCGTGATGGACGCGGGGGTGATCGTCGAGCAGGGGGCCGTGGCCGATGTGTTTTTGCATCCCGAACACCCGACCACCCGCCGCTTCGTGCAGGAAGACGAGCAGGTCGACGAAAATGAACAGAACTCGGACTTCGCTCATGTTCAGGGGCGCATCGTGCGTCTGACATTCCAAGGCGATGCGACTTACGCGCCACTGCTGGGCACCGTCGCCCGGGAAACCGGGGTGGACTACAGCATCCTGGCCGGACGAATCGACCGCATCAAGGACACTCCCTACGGGCAACTGACGCTGGCCATCACCGGCGGTGACATGGACGCCGCATTCGCGCGTTTCACTGCAGCGGACGTTCACATGGAGATCCTACGCTGATGGATACCCTCGCTACTCTGTTTTCCAACGTCGACTGGTATGAAATCTGGGTCGCTACCGGCGACACATTGATCATGCTCGGCATTTCCCTGGCGTTTACTGTGCTGCTGGGGCTTCCGTTGGGCGTGTTGATGTTCCTCACGTCGCCGCGCCAGTTGCTGGAAAACAAACCGGTTTACGCGACCATCGGCCTGATCGTGAATATGCTTCGGGCCCTGCCGTTCATCATTCTGCTGATCGTCATGATGCCGCTGACGGAAATCATCACCGGCACTTCATTGGGGATTCTCGGCACTTTGCCCCCGTTGATCGCGGGTGCCACGCCGTTCTTTGCCCGCTTGGTGGAAACCGCTCTGCGTGAAGTGGATCGCGGGATCATCGAAGCGATTCAGGCAATGGGGGCCACTACGCGCCAGATCATCGTCAAGGCGCTGCTGCCAGAAGCGCGTCCGGGCATCCTGGCCGCCGTCACCGTCACGGCCATCGCGCTGGTATCGTTCACTGCCATGGCCGGTGCGGTCGGGGCAGGCGGGCTTGGTGACCTGGCAATTCGCTACGGTTATCAGCGCTTCCAGAACGATGTGATGTTCGTGACGGTCGTACTGCTGCTGGTATTGGTGCAGATTCTGCAAACCGTGGGCGACAAGCTGGTCGCGCACTTTTCACATCGCTAAACGAATTGGGCCAGCCTTGAGCTGGCACATGCGCGCCAAGGGGCGCGCATTTCAAGGAGCAAGATATGAAGAAACTGTTGGCCGTTTTCGCAGCCGTCACCGCGCTGTCTGCCCACGCCGATGAAACGCTGACCGTCGCCGCCACCGCCGTGCCTCACGCCGAGATTCTCGAGTTCGTGAAACCGGCGCTGGCCAAAGAAGGTGTGACGCTGAACGTGAAGGTTTTCAATGACTACATTCAGCCGAACGTGCAGGTCGACCAGAAGCGCATGGACGCCAACTTCTTCCAGCACCAGCCTTATCTGGATGAATTCAACAAAGGCAAGGGCACACATCTGGTGAGCGTGGCCAAGGTACACGTCGAGCCCTTTGGCGCGTACTCCGACAAGATCAAGAACCTGACCGATCTCCCGGACGGTGCGACCGTGGCATTGCCCAACGATGCAACCAACGAAGGTCGTGCATTTCTGCTGCTGGTCAAAGCCGGCCTGATCACCCTCAAGGATCCGACCAGCATCACGGCCAAGCCGAGCGACGTGCAGCAGAACCCGAAAGCACTGAAATTCCGTGAACTGGAAGCGGCGACCCTGCCGCGGGTGCTGACCCAAGTGGACCTGGCCCTGATCAACACCAATTATGCGTTGGCGGCCAAACTCGACCCGACCAAGGATGCATTGGTCATCGAAGGCGCAGAATCGCCTTACGCCAATATTCTGGTCACCCGCGAGGACAACAAGGACGCCCCGGCAATCCAGAAACTGGTAGCCGCGCTGCACAGCCCGGAAACCAAACAGTTCATCGAGACCCAGTACAAAGGCGCCGTGGTCCCGGCGTTCTGATTCCTGTCAGATGATCGCGTCCACGCGTGTGGGCGCGCTTCATACCGGCCGCGGTCACTTCCTCTCCATCAGCCGCGGCAATTGCGCCACCAGCTTCTGGTTGTTTAACGGCGCGCGAATGAACCCCCGCTGCATCCCGTCCGGGCCTAGCACAGCGAGATTGCCGCTGTGGTCGACCGTGTAATTGGGCTGAGTGGTATCCGCCGGAATGAATGGGATGCTGACCGCATTGGCCAGTTTCTGGATGGCGTCCACAGGCGCCGTCATCCCCTGAAACTGTTTGTCGAAATAACCCAGGTAGGTCTTCAGCTGCTGTGGCGTATCGCGATTCGGGTCGACGCTGACCAGCACCACCCGCAGTTGGTCCACGGCCTCCTTGGGCAACTCGCGCTTGATTTGTCGCAACTGGGCAAGGGTGGTGGGACAGATGTCCGGGCAGAAGGTGTAGCCGAAAAACAGCAATGTCCATTTGCCTTTCAGCGAGTCCAGCGCGACGGACTGGCCGTCCTGATCAACCAGTTTCATATCTGGCAGGGAGCGGCTTTGAGGAAGCAGGATAATCCCAGCGTCGATCAGCGCCGCCTGATCGCCCGGCCCTTTGCCAGAAAGCACACGATTGACGGTCAGGCCGAGAATCAACGCCACAACGGCGACCAGGATAAAAACGGTTTTTTGGGTACGGGTCATAGTTCAGCAACAGGTGGTGGTCGAAAAGCAGCGCGATGACCTCTGCAAGTACTCGATCGAGTACGTGAAGGTGTCCGTGGCGACATGCACGCTTGCCACGGTACAACACACGTCTGCCACCCGAAAGCGAATCTTCGGGACAGGGACGAGGCCCTGAGCGGCACCTTCACCGATGCGGCCCGAGGTGCAGCAAAACATGGGCATGGTGCCAGACATTCGGCGCCTGCTTGCGGGCTGTGGCCCAAGCCGGCCGCAAGCGGTAATTGATGAACGTCAAGGTTGCCATCAACGCAGCGCCGCCCGCGGTGTGAGCCACCGCGAGGCCCGGCGGCAAATGAAAGGCGACAGTGCTGATGCCCAATGCCAGTTGAACCCCGAGCGTAAACATCAGCAGGCCCGCCAAGCCCCGTAGCCGGGCGCGATAAAGCCGCCACGCCAGCCAGGAAAGGGACACGGCGACCAGCAGCGCCCCGATGCGGTGGGTCAAATGAATGGCCGTGCGCGCTGTGCTGTCCAAATGGCCGCCGAGATAGTTGGGCCCGATGTGTTGCATCAGGTGGAAGCCATTGGCGAAGTCTGCTTCGGGCCACCACTGGCCCTGACAAGTGGGCAGGTCAGTGCAGGCCATGGCGGCGTAGTTGGCGCTGACCCAACCGCCCAGCGCGATCTGCGATGCGACCAGGATCAGGCCGACCGCTGCCAAGTGTCGCAACCCGGGATCAACTCGGCGTAACGGTGCGGCAAACCGCCCACTAAGGCGGGCGGTAAGCAGGCACAGCAGGCTGAGCGTCGTGATTCCACCCAACAGATGGGCTGTGACCACTTGCGGCCATAACTTGAGGGTCACCGTCCACATGCCAAACGCCGCCTGCGCAAAGACCACCCCTACCAGCAACAGCGGCAGACCGACCGGCTGGCCGATGTCCACCCGCCGATGCCAGCCTTGCGCGCCAAGGACCAGGATCATCAGCGCCAGGCCGCCCGCGAAATAGCGATGCAACATCTCGTTGCGACCCTTGTGCGCCTCGACCGGCGCGTTCGGGTAATGCAACTCGGCGTGCGCAAGCTGCGCTTCCGTGTAAGGTACGCTGATAAATCCGTAGCACCCCGGCCAGTCCGGGCAGCCGAGCCCGGCGTGGGTCAGTCGCGTGTAGGCACCGAGCAGCACGACCAGCAGTGCCAACAGCGTTGCGCACAAAGCCAGACGAAATCCGGGCCGGTTCATATGCCCTCCCTTCAGCCAATGTTCGACAGCTTCAGCAGTCGCCGCAGATCGTTGAGTAAATCCCTGCCATCGACCTCCGCGCCGTAGCGCAGCACGAGGTTGCCATGGGGATCGACGATCCACAGCTGCGGCAATTCGATACCGGGCGCCATGCGTCGATACCGTTTTAAGTCAAGGGCGTAGCGATGCAACTGCGGGTACTCGCGGGCCAGTGAAACGTCGTACTCAGCCACGAGCGGCTGTGCGACAGCCAACGCATGAGTGGCGCGGGATGCGTCTCGACCCAGACCGATCTGGACCTGCCGCGCCAGATAGACCAACTGTTGGCAATCGGCATCGCACTCATCAGGTGCGGTAACGAGCATTTGCCAGCGCTTCTCGTCGGACTGCACCCCTAGCTCGCTGCGGCTTTCGCCATTGCCGATCAACTCGCCGTGGTAGCTGCGCCCCTCCGGAACCCAGAACTGCAACCTGTACATGGCCGTGGCAAGCAGCATCGGCCCCAGTGCCACCAACAGGACCAGCATCAGTTGGAGGCGCCCGCGACGTCGGTTTTTCCGGTTGCGTGAGTCAGACGTACCGGCCGGACTCGTCATTGTTGCCATCGTGTCGTTCCTTCTTATTGTTCTTCCGCCCCTTCTTCAACCCGTCAGGCGCGCCGAAGCCCAAGTACAGATAAAGCCCCGCCAGCGCGAAGGCCATGGCGAACCATTGCACGGCATACCCCACATGCTTTTCCGGCCCCATGGCGACCACTGGCCAGTCGGTCCGATACGCGGCAGGGCCCGGTTCAAGGCGCAACTCATGGGCAAATCCGTCGCGCCTCAAGTCTTGCCAGAGGCTGGCAGGTTCAAGAGCGGTCACCAGTTTCGGCCATGACCCGCTCTGCGGATCGGAATGCAACTGGTACAGCGAGCCAGTGGTTACATACACCCACGCATTCAGCCTCAGCGTCTGTGTTGGCGTGTCGAAAGCAGGCAGCGTGCGGCGGTCCGGCCACGGTAGCCAGCCGCGGTTGATTGCCAACCACAACCCGCTCGACTCATCGTGGAACGCCTGAATCAGCTCGACACCCGCCTGCCCGTCGCGCGTGCTGTTATCGAGCAACAGGCTGTGTTCGCCGTCGAAACGACCCTGCACTTGAACCCGGCGATAAACAGAGTCGGCTGTATCTGGCAATTGCGCCGCCGACAGCACGGGGGCTGTGCGGCGCGCAGCGTAGACGGCCAGCATGACGCGTTTCTCCTCGCCACGTTTCAACTGCCAGCAGCCCAAGGACACCAGCACCGGCAGCAGCGCGATGACCGCCAGCGTGGGTGCGATGCCGGGCCGAAAGCGCTTCATCACGCCTCCCGGTCCGGCACGACTGCGCGGCCTATACTGCTGTGCATAGCGTCCCTCCTGGGAGTCATCCGATGCTCAAAGCGGCCATCGTTCTCATGCTGCTCGCGACGGTCGCCAGCCTGTTCAGCGGTCTGTTCTTCCTGGTGAGAGACGATTCGCCCTCCACCCGCCTGCTCAAGGCCCTCACCGTTCGGGTCATCTGCGCCAGCGTCACTCTGGCGCTGATCGCCTATGGCTACTTCAGCGGCGAACTGGTCTGGCACCCTCCCTGGTGACTCACAGCACATAGACGAAGACGAACAGGCCCACCCACACCACATCCACGAAATGCCAGTACCAACTCGCCGCTTCAAAGCCGAATTGGTGCTGGGCGTCGAAATGTCCCCGCACGATCCTCATCAGCATCACGAACAGAATGACCGTGCCTATGGTCACGTGAGCACCGTGGAAACCGGTCAGTATGAAGAACGTGGCACCATAGATGCCCGAGCCTAGGGTCAGACCCAGCTCTGTATAAGCCTCGTGGTATTCGAAGGCCTGCAGCGTGAGAAACGCGAGGCCCAAAAGGATCGTCAGCGCCAGCCAGCCTTTGAGCGCGCTCCGGTGCCCACGCTTCAACGCATGATGGGCAAGGGTCAGGGTGACGCTGGAACTGACCAGCAGAACGGTGTTGATGAGCGGTAGGTGCCAGGGATCGATAACCGCCTTTGGCGGGGGAAACAGGGTGGGGTCCGGGGTCTGCAGCAACGGCCAGGTGTTCTGGAACGTGGGCCAGAGCATATGGGCAACGGCCTTGGTGCCTTCTCCGCCCAAGGCGGGCAAGCTGATGTGACGGACGTAGAATAGTGCCCCGAAGAATGCGACGAAGAACATCACTTCCGAAAAGATGAACCATCCCATGCCCCAGCGAAACGAGCGATTCAGCTGAGCGCTGTACAGCCCAGCCCGGCCTTCCCGCACGACCGCCCCGAACCAGCCAAACATCATGTAGGCCATCATCAGTACGCCCACGCAGAAAATCAGGGCGCCATGGGTGTCGCGACCGGCTCTCAAGCCCACCAGCCAATTGCCCAGGCCGTAAAGGGTGACCAGCATGCCGACGGTGGCAATGATCGGCCATTTGCTCTGCGCCGGCACGTAGTAGTGTTCATGAGTGGCCATCTCTAACCTCCTCGGTTCTAACCGCCGTGAGCCGCTACGGGGCCCACTGACGGCGGCAAGCGCGCGGTGACATCAAACAGCGTGTAGGCCAGTGTCAGGTGCTTGACGTCGCCGGGCAGCTCTCGGTCGACGATGAAGCGCACCGGCATTTCGATACGCTCGCCCGGTTGCAGCCTTTGCTGGGTAAAACAGAAACATTCGGTCTTGTGGAAATAGGCTGCCGCCGTGCTCGGCGCGATGCTCGGTACGGCCTGGGCAGTCATGACCCTTTCAGTGGGGTTTTCGGCCACGAAACGCATTTCGCTGACCGCGCCGGGATGCACCACGATTTCAGCCGCCACGGGGTAAAAACCCCACACCATGTCCGCATGATTGGTCGCGACAAATTGCACTCGCACCTGACGGCTCTCGTCGACCTGTTGCGTCTCGCGGTAGGGATCGCCGGTCTTACCGTTGATACCCAACGCCTTGCACATCACGTCATACAGCGGCACCAGGGCAAAACCGAAAGCGAACATAGCCACCACCAGCATCAGGAGGCGGGTCACCAGTCGCCGGTTGGCGCGCTGTGCGTCGTCCATCTACTTCACCTCCGGCGGCGTCACGAACGTGTGGTAGGGCGCAGGCGAGGGCACCGTCCATTCCAGACCATCGGCACCATCCCAAGGCTTGGCTGGGGCAGGGGGCCCGCCCCGTATGGTTTTGATGACGATGAAGAGAAAGAAGATCTGCGTGGCTCCGAACGTGAACGCGCCGATCGACGAAACCATGTTGAAATCGGCGAATTGCAGGTTGTAGTCCGGTACACGCCGCGGCATGCCGGCCAGCCCCACGAAATGCATGGGGAAGAACGCCATGTTCATCCCGACGAACGACAGCCAGAAATGCAACTTGCCCAAGGTTTCGTCGTACATGTGGCCGGTCCACTTCGGCAGCCAGTAATAGGCGGACGCAAAAATGCCGAAGATCGCACCGGGCACCAGTACGTAGTGAAAATGAGCGACGACGAAATAGGTGTCCTGATACTGAAAGTCGGCAGGCGCTATCGCCAGCATCAGCCCGGAAAAACCGCCGATGGTGAACAGGATCACGAACGCCACCGCGAACAGCATCGGCGTCTCGAAGGTCAGTTCGCCCTGCCACAGGGTACTGACCCAATTGAACACCTTCACCCCAGTGGGCACGGCAATCAGCATTGTCGCGTACATGAAGAACAGCTCGCCCACCAGTGGAATGCCCACCACGAACATGTGATGCGCCCAGACGACGAACGACAGCACCGCAATGGCTGCGGTGGCGTAAACCATGGATGTGTAGCCGAACAGCGGCTTGCGCGAGAACGCCGGGATGATCGAACTGACCGCGCCGAAGGCCGGCAGGATCATGATGTACACCTCGGGATGACCGAAAAACCAGAAAACATGCTGGAACAGCACGGGATCCCCGCCGCCTGCCGCGCTGAAGAAGCTGGTATGGAAGTGGATGTCCATCAGCATCATTGTCACGCAGCCGGCCAGCACCGGCATGACGGCGATCAGCAGAAAGGCAGTGATCAACCAGGTCCAGACGAACAGCGGCATTTTCATCAGGGTCATGCCAGGGGCGCGCAAGTTGAGGATGGTCGCGATAACGTTGATCGCACCCATGATCGAACTGATGCCCATCAGGTGTATGGCGAAAATGAAATAGGTGACGCTTTCCGGGGCGTATGTCGTAGACAATGGCGCGTAGAACGTCCAGCCGAAGTTAGGGCCGCCACCGGGTGTGAAAAGCGTCGAAACCAGTAACAGGAAGGCCGCGGGCAGCAGCCAGAAACTGAAATTGTTCATGCGCGGCAAGGCCATGTCCGGCGCGCCGATCATCAACGGGATCATCCAGTTCGCCAGCCCCACGAATGCCGGCATCACAGCGCCGAACACCATGACCAGACCGTGCATGGTGGTCATTTGGTTAAAAAAGGCAGGTTCGACAATCTGCAGGCCCGGCTGAAACAGTTCGGCCCTGATCACCATCGCAAACGAGCCGCCCAGCAGGAACATGCAGAAGCTGAACCAGAGGTACAGTGTGCCGATGTCCTTGTGGTTGGTGGTCAGCAGCCATCGCATGAGGCCCTTGGCAGGACCGTGGGCATGGTCCGCCTGACCTGGGTCGTCAATCACTGCACTCATGTCCTGTCTCCTGCGAAACATTGACGGAAGCAACCATAGGTCTACTCGCAGCGAAGGGGGCGTTCATTTGGCCACCGCCTGTTTGAGCGCCAGCACATCCTTGGGTGTGACCATGTCGCCCTTGTCGTTGCCCCACGCGTTGCGCTCATAGGTGACGACGGCGGCGATGTCGACCTCTGACAGTTGTTTGCCGAACGCCGCCATGGCCGTGCCCGGCCGCCCGTTGAACACCGTGTTGAGGTGCTCTTCTCGCGAACCCATGACTGTCTTCGAGCCTTTGAGCGCTGGGAACATGGGTGGCAAACCCTGACCTTCAGCCTGATGACAGGCCACGCAGGTGGTGTGGTAGACCTTGTCGCCCTGCGCGACCAACGCTTCGAGGGTCCAGTCTTTGCTGGTCAATTCCTTGAGTTTGGCGACCTCCTGTTTGCGCTCGGCCAACCAGGTGTCGTAATCGGCTTGGGGCCTGGCATCGACCACAATGGGCATGAAACCGTGATCTTTTCCGCACAGCTCCGCGCATTGCCCGCGATAAATGCCGGGCTTCTCGATACGGGTCCAGGCCTCGTTGACGAACCCGGGAATGGCATCCCGCTTCACCGCAAAGGCGGGCACCCACCAGGAGTGGATGACATCGGCCGAGGTCACCAGAAAGCGAATCTTGACGCCCACCGGGACCACCAGCGGCTGGTCGACCTCCAATAGGTAATGCTCGCTTTTGGGGTCCTTCTTGTGGATCTGGTCTTGTGGCGTGGCCAGGTTGCTGAAGAATTCGACGTCCTGGCCCAGGTACTTGTAATTCCATTTCCACTGGTAGCCGGTGATCTGGATGTCCAGCCCCGACTCGCTGCTGTCATACATCTCAATGAGTGTTTTGGTCGCAGGAATTGCCATGACAACGAGGATAAGCAACGGTACCAGCGTCCAGAGAATTTCGACCGGCGTGCTTTCGTGGAACCTGGCGGCGACCTGACCGGTGGAGCGGCGGTGGATGATCATCGACCAGAACATCGCGCCGAAAACGATGACGCCGATCACCACACAGATCCAGAAGATGGTCATGTGCAGGTTGAAGACTTTATGACTGACCTCGGTCGCTCCAGGCGCCATATTCGTGGTCCAGGCAGCGTGCACCGGACTGAATACCGACCACAGCAGGGGCGCCATCCAGACGTGTGGATGTCGCATCATTGCGGTTCCCTCAGTTCTTCTTGTTGACCAGAAATCCTGTCAGGCGCAAACGTTGCCGAGCACAAGGTTTGACGTTTGCCTGTGCGGGCGAGGGAGCGGTCAACACAAGAATCCAAAGGACCGGGGCCAGGCCTGCTTCACGTTCCAACGCTATCAAGCGAGCTCATCACAGAACCGAGTATAGACACCCCAAGAGGGCGCGCCGGGGTGGAAGACCGTTGTAAGCCAACGAGAGCTTGGGCGCTTAGCGAAAAAAAACGGCCTGACTGGGCATAAAGTGGCTTTTTAATAGCAGACGCACATAACCCTGAATCTGTTATGACAATTACGTCTGAGTGCCGTTAATAAGCCAGCTAACGTATGACTTCCGTATAATCTTCACTGTTATTTACCCATGGAGCCTTCATGAAGACCGCCGCATTGCGCGAGCAGATCATCCAAGCACGGCAACACGAGAACCAGACTGGCCAGCTTCTGCGCCAACTCGAGTTACAACTTCCCCATCTGCACCCAGCCATCCATGTACCTGAGGTCGACGCGCCAGGCGTGTTGGCGCGCTTCGTCCTCGCCTATATCGAACAGGTTCCGGACCTGCTGGACGCAGCCCATGACGTGGCGCTGCAGGCTGGCATCGAGGGCCAGATCAAGCCGGTTCTGAAAATCGCCGAACAATTCTTCAGCGCCCCCCCGGCCATCATGGACGGCCATGAAGGGCTCGATAGCCTGCTGGACGAAGCCTACCTGGCGCATCGCCTGGTCGAGGAAGTGAATGACCTGTACATCGTGCATTTCGCCCAACCGCTGATTCCGGTGAACACCACCGTTGCCAGCGTCATCGCTCATCAGTTGATCGGCGAAGCGTTTGCCAATCAGCTCGACGAGGTGGTGCACCACGCCATCGATCAGATGCTCAACGAAGACAGCTTTTCACTGGAATCGGTTGAGGCCTACCGGGAAAAGCTGGCCAGCCCGGACACCGAAGCCGCCTGGAAGCGCTGGCCAAGCCTGTCGCGTCAGTTGGGCGTGGGGCTTGAGATGGAAGTGACCAAAGGCTGAATAGAATTGCGCATCCTCCTTTTCCGCCTGATGTTCGCATGCGGGCGGTGCCCGTATTGGCTCAAGCGCCCTTAGCGACCACTGCTTCAAGAGCAACGGCCGGGCATATATTGCGTAGGTTACAGGCCGTACCGCTCAATCACCGCATGATGTGGTTGAGTGTCAGCCTGACAATGATCGGCCAAGCGCAACCAGCACACCGGATTCGTCCACTGGGCGGTGACTGTCAGTAACAGGTTGTGCAGGTCGATTGGCGAACGGTTGAACTGAATGGCGACCGTAAACAGAATGCCAGGTAAGGTTGCGCCATGAGCGAGCTCACGATCGTAGAGCAAGTAGCCATCGTCACTGTGCACCCAAAGCTGCCAGCCTTCATCTGCTACAAGTTCACGTAGCGTCGCAATGGCTTCATCACCGGGATGCACACCATCCACCCACCAGCTAGCGCCGAAGCCACCCTTCTCGAGCACATGAACAACGGCAAAAGTGGGCACGAATTGTTCACCTTCTTGCTCATCTTCAGGTGCTTCATAAAGTTGCTCGGCATCGAATACCACCCAGTCGCCGACATGCTGGGCGTTTTCCGAAATCGCGTTCTCGACGACCCTCGCGGTGACAGGCCCGGTTCGGCGCGCATAGCACTCGACTGCTTCGCCATCGTCGATGAAGCGTAAGATGACCAAGCCTGCGTCTTCTTCAATTACACCTTGCTCACCGGATAATTGAAGTCCCAATTTTTTGGCCGCCAGCCGAACCTTGGCCCAATTGCCCGCACAAGTAGCCGCAGTCATGAGATCCCATAGGCTCGAGTGCGGTCGGTCAAGGCGGCTGGCAAGCTCCTCGTAGCAAGCGCTGGCTTCATCAAAGCGCTTTTGCTGCACAAGCGCATGCGCTAAAAATTGCCGGGCTGCATTCCGCTCGGCATCTAGCTCAAGCATCTCATGGCAGCTTCGCTCCACCTCCTTCCAATCACCCAAACGCTCTGCCAACCGCGCCTGGCACCACAACGCGAGCAACGGCACTGCTGGACGATAGAGCTCGGCCAAGCGTTCAACCTGATCATGCTCTTCCTGATCAAGGAGAAGGCTTAGCAACTGGTATGCGATGGAGTTTTCTTGTCCTGAATGCTTGTGCACGTAGGCCCAAAGCAAGGCCATACTATGCTTTTCATCCGAGCATGCTCGCAGCGCTCGGGCCGCGGCTCCAAGTAACTGTGTGTCCTCGGGCCGCTCGTGCAAGGCATTCAACAACCATTGAACTTCAACCTCTGGGTCACGAGCAGGCTGATCGGGAACGTCGCGGTCCAGCCAGGCGAGTAATTCACTTGGGGGAACAGGCAATGCATCTTGATCGGGGAGCTTAAGGAGCAAAACCTCAAGCTTTTCCAGAAGCTCATTGGCCCCGCAGTCAGCCTTAAGCTTGGGTAGATGGGAGCGGGCCATATCAAGGTGTCGTCGGGCATTCCAGGCAGAGCCGCGCTGTATCGCCATCCGCACTGCTAGATCAGTCATCTCGATGACCTGCCGGTGATTACCTTGCCGTGAATACTCCGCCAACATGTGGTGCACTTGGCTGCCAAGGCTCCACGTATTAAGTATGGGCGCGCGTTGGACAAGGAGAAACACTGCTCGCAACCAGCTTTTACGGTGGCTCGGCGCTAAATCGTCATAAGCTGGTATCGCTTCCAGGGCCTCTTTATCACGCCCCAGCTCGGCCAAAGCCAAGACCTTGGCCAGTATTCTCTTTTGCGAAGCGTCTTTCCACTCGCGCCCTTCAATTCTAGCCTCTGCTGCTTCAATCATCTTCAATGCATCGGCAGCGCGCCCTGCCGCTAACAGCGCCCGTATGCGCATCTCGGCCAGGGCGCCGAGATCTTCTCCTCCGACCGCATTAATGTTGCGCTCTTGCTCATCGAGATAAATCATTACGTCGTCATAAAGCTTGGAATCGATTAACGCCTCGCATTTCTCCACCGTAAGGCACTGATAACAGCTCCAGCGCGGATCGATGCGGGCCAGGGTTTCGTCGCAAACTGCTATGCGTTCAGTTACCCAACCTGGACCGTCAATGTTGGCATAGCAGGTGGCCAAGTCTTGTGTGACGCACACCGACTGGGGGCAACCGATGGTATCTTCTCGGTGGGCAGCTTCGAATAGTGAGACGGCGTCAGCCAAGGCGGTCTCGCCTTCCATTGAGTTGCCCAAGCGATTGCGCATCTCCCAGTGCCGCGTGTACACCTCCAGCCAAGGGTTTTGAAGGACCTCAGCCAAAGCTCTCACCTCGGGCAACAAAGCTGCAGCACGTTCAATCTCAAGATCAGCGACGTAGTCACACAAGCGATTAATGCTGATAGCGTGTTGCATCTGACCCGCTTCGTGAAGGTCATCAGAAAGTTTGTCCACCCAGCTCCAGATGTTCATGATTTTCTTCCTTGTTGAACGAATGACGGTACTCAGACAGCAATCTTCGCATTGCACTAGCCAGATCTATGAGTGCTTGGTTCAATGATGAGGTGGCGCAAGCACTACGGTGGCTTGCAATGATCACTTTAAAGGCTCTAAGCAGCCGGACGGCATCGATGGCTCGAGGGTTCGCTACGCGGACCGCCTGAATGAGCATCTGGACTGCCGGGTTGTCGAGGTTCAAATACAAACGGGTAAGGTGGGTGCTGTCGACGGTCTGAGTAAACTGACGAGCCAGACGCAGGGCCGAAACAGAAATGCGCTTGTCGTTATGGTCTTGCTCCAGCCGCTGTTTAAGCTGCGCCTCATGGTCGTGCACCACGACCAGTGGCAACTCGGCGGGGCTGAAGTGCGCAGGCACAAGTCGTTCTTCGGTTGCCAAATTATCACTCAGCCACTGCTTAAGAGGCTCGTCCAGTTCTGCTAAATGGAACATCTGGCGATTACCAGACTCGGTGCCGAGCTCGATCAACCGGACTCTGCGCGCTTCGGCCCACCGTCTCAAAAACGGCACAACGGCGTAACGGTTACCTAACGCGACCGGTGTTCCCATGGTGCGAAAGAGCATTTCCTCGAACCCACCTTCGTCGCTAATGATCACATGAAGCGCGCCTTTGAATAGCAATTCTCGGGGGGGCAAGTCTCCCTGTGAAGTGGGTACCTTGACGCTGTCCATCAGAAGGGCAAATAAGCGCTCATCGCACAAGCACGCTCCCAATAGCGCTTCGTTATGCCGCGCCAAAACTCGGCGCCATGCTTGAGGCTGACTCTCACTCGTTTTTAGCAGACCGACGACGAGGGCCTCCTCAAGCGAATGCCGAATTGAATCGTAATGAGCGTCGCGCTGAACGTCTTCACGGCTGGCGGTGGGCGTCAGTCGGCTGGATTCAATCACGCCGCCGATAAAACCAGCCCAAGACGGGAGCAATTCGCGCGCATCATTGTCCAGCAGCATGCCGCGCAAAAAAACCGACAGGTTGCGATTGTCGGTGGTGCCATAGGTCCCGCCGTCTTGCACCCATAGCACTCCAACAGCATCGCTTACACCTCCGGGCTCCACCGGCATGCAGCAGATAGGCTCAAAGTTTTGCTCGAATCGCGTCGCGAACTCCAAGTAGCGGCGGTGCTTCAACGGCGGAATTAACGTCAATGCACTCTCGTCGCGCCAGGGCGGGACCAAGTTGATTGGTAGAGTTTTTTCGCCCACGTAAACGGGCTCACGCAACAGCACGCAATAATGGTCCAGAACTTCCTGTAACAGAGCAGTACGTGTCAAATGTGTGAAACTATCCTGAAGTTCAAGAAGAATTTCGGTTCCAACTGAACGTGCGGGCATAGAGCTAACACTGTATTGCTCAGCATTACTCGACACATAAACGAAACCCCGATCGGGCGTTTGATAAGAGGTGGTACGGACGGTGACCCGTTTGGCCAACACGAAGGCCGACAAAAAACCCAGACCAAACATGCCGATCAAGCCGCTTCCGTCGGAGTGCTCCTTATGCAAGCTGCGTGTATAGCTTACGCCCACAGTTGCGAGAAACTCATGAATTTCCGATTCGGTAAGTCCTGCGCCGGTATCGACGATGCGTAGCGTGTTCGCGATACCATCGGCAATCACATCAATACGACTGCTGCCCTTCCATTCCGGTTGTTCCTCCCGACGACGCAGAATTGAATCATGAGCGTTCTGCACCAATTCCCGCAGAGCCACCACGGGCGTGGAGTATAGATGCCTACTCAATACAGACATCACTCCGGAGAAATCAACGCCGGCACGTCGTATCTGCGGCGGCTCAAAAATGGTGTGGTTACCCAAGTTCATGGCTATCCAGCCTCTGTAGGAAATTCTATTGCTCAAGTAGCGCGTACGGCCGTGAAATATTATGCATGACGCGTCCGCTCGGATTGCCTTGAAGCGGCGTCACCTCCAGCAGAGAAATGCATCGGGATGTTGCTTGGCGGCAGCCTACCTGGCGCATCGCCTGGTCGAGGAAGTGCATGACCTGTACATCGTGCATTTCGCCCAACCGCTGATTCCGGTGAACACCACCGTCGCCAGCGTCATCGCTCATCAGTTGATCGGCGAAGCGTTTGCGAATCAACTCGACGAGGTGGTGCACCACGCCATCGATCAGATGCTCAACGAAGACAGCTTTTCACTGGAGTCGGTCGAGGCCTACCGGGAAAAGCTGGCCAGCCCGGACACCGAAGCCGCCTGGAAGCGTTGGCCAAGCCTGTCGCGTCAGTTGGGTGTGGGGCTTGAGATGGAAGTGGCGAAGGACTGATTGCCATAGCCGCCAGACAGATCCGAACGTGCTCTGGGTCTGTCTGGGTCTCATAATTTGCAAAGCCTTATCGATTTCAAAGCGCGTAGTGCTGGGTTAAGAGTATGGGCGTCTGAATCAGACACTCATCCAAAGCGCAGGACGCGCTGTTAATCGAAAGGGAATTCGCAATGCATTACGCAAAAATGCTCATTGCCGTTGCCGCTATTACGGCTGGCAGCAGTGCAATGGCAAACAATCCGTTTGCCCACCCAGACAAGCCTTTCCACGAATACTCCTGGGTCAACACCCACAATTCCTACGAAAAGATCAATCAGAACATGCAAGGACTCCCACAGCAGATGCGGGATGGCGTGCGCAGCTTCATGCTCGATCTTTATCACAATTCCAATTACCGGGAAGAAGAGCAGATCCGGATTTGCCATACGGCGTCATTCTGTTACGGCTCCTTCAGGAATCAGTTGGCGAATGAATTCATTCCCTTTTTGAAGCAGAACCGCAACGAAGTGATTTCGATTTTCCTGGAATCTTACGTTGAACGCTCTCATCTGCAGACGCTGTTCAACTCGGTGCCTGAAGTCGCGGAACTGACCTTCAACCCTAAAAATTTCAAGACCGACAACTGGCCACTCATGAGCCAGATCGTGGCGCAAAACAACCGGCTCATGCTTTTTACCAACAAGCGAACGCTGGCTGGCGACTACGCGGTCAACGGCAAGACCGTGACCGTATTGTTTGACAAGGACTGGGTCGCGCAAAATCACTGGTCCACGCTGGGTGCAGCCGCCTCAAACATTGAAGCGGCACATAACTGGTCGTGCCCAAGTCGCTACGATGACACTCCGGTCACGGAATCTCGCGTCAATGCAAACACGGGAAAATCCTGGAGCCGTCTGTTTCTGATGAATCAGTTTCATACTGCGACAAAAACTATTTCCGATTCCGCTGCGTATGACAACAACCTGACTTATCTCACCCGTCGCGTTAATAACTGCGGAAAAACTCCAAACTTCATTGCCATCGATAACTATCGAAACGGAGACATCTTGGCCTACACCAAGGCGCTAAGCCAAGGCGGCATTTATCTGTGGGAAGGTAACAACGCGGACCCCAAGCAGGACGCCGTCTGTGTCATTCCGCGCGCCCAGCGAACCCTCGAACTGCCGACTGCCGGTTGCGAAAATGATGAAGCCAGATCACTGTCCCTGTCGGGGATCGCCAAAGGTACACGCCTCTCTCTCTTCGACAGTCGCAGTGGTAGCCGCGAAGATGATCACATGATCATTGATGTCACGCGTGATATTGGTCTTCATGAACACGTGGTAGTGGGCTCGTTTGAGCAAAACTGGACGACGGATGCCTACAAGGCAACGTATGTTCGTAATAATGGGTTGAACGGAAAAGTCTCACGCATTGAAGTCACGCAAACGCCGTTAGACTTTTCAGACGCCAGCATTGCGCTGTATGAAGGCAACAATGCCAGCCAAAACCTTGACTGTACTATCCCCTTTGATCGTGCTTACACCATAAAAATGAAAAGCAACAGCTACGGCTGCTCCAATGACGAAATACGCTCAGCGAAGATTCTCAAAGCCAAAAAGGGCGCCGAATTCTCATTGACCGGCCATCCCGAGGGGAGTTTTAAAGAAGGAAGGACAGTGGTCACTGTCCGGCGCGACATTACATCGCCTGTCATCATAAGCAGCTTCAACCATTCTTATCAGGACGCCGATGTGCAAGTGACAAACCACAAGAAAGGCGTCGATGGGAAGATTTCCTTCGGTTATATCAGTGGTGCTAAATAAGCCACCGTGCCCGGGCAAGGGATCGAAACATACGAACCCTTGCCCGTTTTCACTCAAGGTGGGTGAGGCGAGTTGAAAGAGCCGGTCAGTTCGGATCAACCGGCTTCTTCAGCTTCGGATTGGGGAAGAATTGCACCCCTTGAACCTTGGGATTGGCCGGTTTGGCTTTCTCCTGATTGACCCGAGTCCCAAGCTCCTTGGGAATCGACTGGCCTTGTGCGTTGAGCGTGTCCGAATACCCGCAATGCACGCACTCGCGATGCGGAACGTCGTTTTCGCTCCACATCATCAGCTTGTCAGGCTCGCTGCACGCCGGGCATACCGCCCCAGCAATGAAGCGTTTCTTGGTAATCACCTGCGGTGTATCGGTCATGCTGCCGCGTCCTCACTCAGGCCGGAATGGCGCAAGAGTGCGTCAATCGAAGGCTCCCGTCCGCGGAAGTCGACGAACAGCACCATCGGTGCCTGCGATCCGCCACGGGCCAGGATCGCCTCGCGGAACGCGCGGCCAGTCTCGGGATTGAGCACGCCGTCCTCTTCGAATCTCGAAAACGCATCAGCCGACAGCACTTCCGCCCACTTATAGCTGTAGTACCCCGCCGCATAACCGCCAGCGAAAATGTGCGCGAAGCTGTTGGGAAAACGGTTGTACGCCGGAGGCCGCATGACCGATACTTCATCACGCACGTCTTCCAGCACCTGAAGGGTACTGCGGCCATCGCCGTGGGTGGCGTGCAGCTCGAAATCGAACAGCGAGAACTCCAATTGGCGGACCATCATCAGCCCCGACTGGAAGTTTTTCGCCGCGAGCATTTTTTCCAGCAGGTCCTGAGGAAGTGGCTCGCCCGTTTCGTAATGGCCCGAGATCAACGCCAGGCCTTCCGGTTCCCAGCACCAGTTTTCCATGAACTGGCTAGGCAGCTCGACCGCATCCCACGCCACGCCATTGATGCCCGATGCACCCGCGTGCTCGACGCGCGTCAGCAAATGATGCAGGCCATGACCGAATTCGTGGAACAGCGTGGTCACTTCATCGTGAGTCAGCAGCGCAGGCTTGCCCGCCACCGCAGGAGTGAAGTTGCACACCAGGTTGGCCACCGGGCTCTGCAAGGCGCCGTCCAAGGTGCGACGACGATCACGGGCGCCGTCCATCCACGCACCGCCACGTTTGTTGGCGCGTGCATACAGGTCGAAGAAGAAGCGGCCAACGTGCTGGCCGTTGTCCTTGATTTCGAACAGGCGAACGTCCGGGTGCCATGTGTCGAAGCCTTTCAGCTCGGCGATTTCGATGCCATACAGTTTTTGTACGATGGCGAACAGGCCGCTCAACACCTTGTCGATCGGGAAGTAGGCGCGCAGGGCTTCCTGAGAAACGCTGTAGCGCTGCTCGCGCAATTTTTCGCCATAGAACCCGCTGTCCCAACTTTGAAGATCCGGGCAGCCTTGCTCAGCGGCATACGCCTTGAGCTGTTGCAGGTCTTGAGCGGCAAACGGCTTGCTGCGCTTGGCCAGATCGCGCAGGAAGCTCAGCACCTGATCGCTGGATTCGGCCATCTTTGTCGCCAGGCTCAGCTCGGAGAAGCTGGCAAACCCCAGCAATTTTGCCAGTTCCTGACGCAGATCCAGGATCTGTTCCATGACCGGACCGTTATCGTTCTTACCCGCATTCGGGCCTTGATCCGACGCGCGGGTGCAGTACGCGGCATAGACTTCTTCGCGCAGGGCGCGGTCTTGGGCGTAGGTCATTACCGCGTAGTAACTCGGAAACTCCAGGGTGATCAGGTAGCCATCGAGGTCTTTGGCCTTGGCTGCAGCGGCCATCTGCGCCTTGGCCGAATCCGTCAGACCCGCCAGCGCCGCTTCGTCGGTGACGTGTTTGGTCCAGGCTTGGGTGGCGTCGAGCAACTGGTTAGAGAATTGGCTTCCCAGCTCCGACAGCTTGCTCTGCACTTCGGCATAACGCTTTTGCTGCTCCGGCGGCAGGTCGATGCCCGACAGGCGAAAATCTCGCAGGGAGTGCTCCAGAATGGTTTTCTGCGCGACGTCGAAATGGGCCGCTTCGGGGCTGTTGGCCAGAGCCTCGAAAGCCTGGAAGAGTTCGCGGTTCTGACCCATTTCCGTCGAGTAAGCGCTCAATGCAGGCAAGCAGGACTCATAGGCGTCGCGCAACTCGGCGCTGTTGCAAACGGCATTCAGGTGGCTGACGGGGCTCCACGCGGCACCCAGGCGGTCGTTCAATTCGTCCATCGCCAGCACCAGGCCGGCCCAGGTGGGCTGCGAACCTTGTTGGGCAAGAATGTCGGCAATCGCAGCGCGGTTGTCGGCGAGAATCTGGTCAATGGCGGGTTTTACGTGCTCGGCGCGGATCGCCGAGAAAGGTGGCAGGTCGTACGATTGCAAAAGAGGGTTGTTCGCGCTCACGGTTTGGCACCTTGGCTGGGAGAAACACCCGAGCATCTTAATTACAATCGACGCTCACCGCAGCTATCTAACAGGGGTAGCCGAGCTATCAGTGCCAAAGAGGGAGCCTATTGTGGCCATTCGCACGTTCCAGAATCACACGCCAACCCTTGGGGAGCGGGCCTTCGTCGATCATTCGGCGGTTGTCATCGGTGACGTTGAAATCGGTGCCGACAGCTCAGTCTGGCCGCTCACGGTCATTCGCGGCGACATGCACCGCATCCGCATCGGTGCGCGCACCAGCGTTCAGGACGGCAGTGTGCTGCACATCACCCATGCCGGACCGTTCAACCCAGATGGGTTCCCGCTAATCATCGGCGATGAAGTGACCATCGGTCATAAGGTCATGTTGCATGGCTGCACCATCGGCAACCGTATCCTGATCGGCATGGGGAGCACCCTCATGGATGGCGCGGTGGTGGAGGACGAGGTGATCATCGGCGCGGGCAGCCTGGTGCCGCCCGGCAAGCGGCTGGAGCGCGGTTTTCTGTATGTGGGGCGGCCGGTGAAGCAGGTTCGCCCGCTCACCGAGAAAGAACTGGCGTTCTTCCCCTACAGCGCAACCAACTACGTCAAGCTCAAGGACCAGCACCTGGCCGAAGGTTTCGACCAGCCGTGCTGAAGCGCCACGCGCTGTTTCGGTAAAACATTCCGTGGAGCGTGCTGCGGCTGAACGCTCCTCACGCTGTTGAGAGATACCATGCATTACCAGAATATTCTGTTCGACCTGGACGGCACCCTGACTGACCCTCGCGAAGGCATTACCCGGTCGATCCAATACGCCTTGAGCAAGCTGGGCATCGCGGAACCGGACATTGCCCGGCTGGAGCACTTCATCGGTCCGCCACTGCTCGAGCAATTCATGCACGCCTACGGTTTCGACGAGGCCAAGGCGTGGGAAGCCGTGGGTTTCTACCGCGAACGCTTCAAGGTGACCGGGCTGTATGAAAATCGGGTGTTCGATGGCGTCTTCGAGCTGCTCGACCTGTTGTCAGATCAAGAACGCACGCTGTTCATCGCGACGTCCAAGCCATGGGTCTTCGCTCACGAAATCGCCCGCCATTTCGACTTCGCGCGTCATTTCAAGGTGATCTACGGCAGCGAACTGGACGGCACGCGCACCGATAAAGTCGAGCTGATCCGACATCTGCTGGATGAGGAAGCGCTGGATCCGAAGCAAACGCTGATGATCGGTGATCGCAAGCATGACCTGATCGGCGGCAAGCGCAACGGGCTGGACGTCGTGGCGGTAGGGTACGGATTTGGCAGCCGAGAAGAACTGCTAGCCGAAGCGCCGACCTACCATTTCGCCTCGTTGAGTGCACTGCATCAGGCGTTCTTGAAGCGCTGAAGATGCTACGAGCAGGAGCGCGCTTGGTCTGGCGCCGCATTCGGACGATGGCGATCTGTCTCAGGCATCTGCAGTGACAGACACTACGCCATCGTCCGAATGCGGCCTAGACCAAGCGCGCTCCTACAGATTGGGTTAGCCAGCAGGTTTCATCAACCGCTCCAACGCCGCCTTTCGCCTATCGGCAGGCAGCTCACCCAGTTGCTCCACTGCGGTAAAAAATGCAGACCAATCGCCGTGCACCTGCCTGAAGAGCGCGGCGAAGGCGGGGGTCCATTGGTCGTACAAACCGATAGGCAACAACCTGGCGTTATTCATCGGTGCGTACACCCAGGCATCGAATCGTTTGTCGCCGCCCCATTGGCCATCGCGTAAATCGCGATACCGAGCCCGCAGACGTTCGAACTCAGCCACCTTGCGCTGGCGCATGACGACGGGACTCAAGGGTTCGGCGTAGAGGCGTTTCAGGCGCTCGCGTGTGTCGAGCACCAACTGCGTCAACTGATCCCGCCGCCGGGTCTCGGAAGACGCCGTCTCGGGCGGCAATCCCCGCGCAGCACGCCACTGCCGGGTGCCCTCCTCTTCGACGAAAGTGGCGTAGGACTCATTGAACTCGCTGTCATCCTTGACGTAGACCCGTTGGTGCGCCAGTTCATGGAATATCAGCGTTGCCAAGCGTTCATCGCCCCACGTCATCATTGAGCTCATGATCGGATCGTCGAACCATCCCAGTGTCGAATACGCCTCCACGCCACTGACATAGACGTCCTTGCCTTCGAGCTTCTGCAACGCCGCTTCTCCCCGCGCAGCGTTCTGGTCGTAGTAACCGCGATAAGCGACACAACCGGCGATGGGGAAACAGTGCGTTACGGGCTCGAGCGAAAACTCGCCGGTGGCGAAGACGTTCCACACCACGTAAGGCCGATGGATATCCGCATACAGGCGATAGCTCTGGTTATCCGGCAGGTGCAGGTGCTGGCTGGCAAAATCGCGGGCCTGCTGTGCGGTATGCAAGCGGGCACGCAGCGTCGGGTCACGCTGGGGGTCGTTGACCACTCGAGTGACCGGCTCGCGCGCGCGCAACAACGCAAGCTGTCCTTGGGCCAATTGGCTGTAATAGGAAAGACTGGAGCAGCCGCCGAGGAGTAACATCGCCAGCAGCGGCAAGCCGCGCCGGAACCACAAGGTCATCGAACGATTCATGCGCGCCTTAACGTCGAAATACAGGAAGGGTATAAAGCCTGCGTTATGCCGCACACCCGACCTCTGACGCAACCACCCTCGTCCAACTGCCTGAATGCGGAGTCCGTCATGCGTTTGCCCCTGTCGATCATAGCCTTGAGCCTGCTGGCCGGATGCGCGGGGCCGCTGCCTGCCGTCGACCCGCAACAAGCCTGGGTGGACTTGCATACCTACACAGGCAAGACGTTGATGGCCGATAAGCTTGATGGCAGACGCACGGAAGACGGTCGATATTTTCAGGTGACACCCGGCAAACACACGCTGGAGGTGCGCTACGACTATGAGTACGCACCAGGAGGGTTGGGGTTATCGATGGATATCTACAACGAGCTGACCTGCTACGTCACGATCGACTACGACCACTTCGAAGCCGGCCATCGGTACCGTCTGGATGTCCGCCACATCGCTAACAGTATCGATGCGCAACTGCGGGACGAGCAGCGCAAGGTGCTCGCGAATGAAGGGGAAATCTACTGCATTCCCTAGCGCTATCGCCGGGCCAACCGCGCATGTTCGTCTGGCAGAACGTCTACCGATCGTTTTTCTGGTAAATGATTTTTCTCGTGCCGTTGTCGCACGAGCCCACAACCATGTTCTGATCGTGGACCTCTTCATTGCTGACGATCTCAAGCGTGTACGAGCTGACGTTCTGTGCCTGAACTTTGGCTTCGATCTCGGCCTTGAGCTCTTCGCAAGGCTTGGGAGCGGCGAACACGCTGGTGGTCAGTGCGCTGAGAAACAGGGTGATGGCGATGCGTTTCATGCTTGACTCCTTCGACGCCGCGCGATGTGCATGGGACCTTGATCTGACCGCGCGACCCACGCCGGGTTCTGCAACGCAAATGACCCGCACGAGCGGGTCATTAGGGGGCAAGCGTTCGGCCCGATCAGCTCAGGAGCGTAGCGTCCAAAGTGATCTTGGCATTCAGCACCTTGGACACAGGGCAGCCTTCTTTGGCCGCTTTGGTCAATTCATCGAATTGTTCCTGAGTGGCTCCCGGAACCTTCGCCTTGAGAATCAGATGCACAGCGGTGATCGCGAAGCCGCCATCGACCTGATCCAACGTGACTTCAGCCTGGGTGTCGATGCTGTCGGCCTTGAGGTTGGCGTTACCGAGGATCATCGACAGGGCCATCGAAAAACAGCCGGCGTGGGCCGCGCCGATCAACTCCTCAGGGTTGGTGCCTTTGCCGCCTTCGAAACGCGCCTTGAAACCGTAAGGGGCTTCGCGCAACACGCCGGTTTCCGTGGAGATGCTACCGATGCCGGACTTCAGATCACCTTCCCAATGGGCGGATGCTTTCTTGACGATGCTCATGGTGTCTCCTCATGTGATAAGTGCGAACGGCTCGCACATTGACCAAAAGTCTGAGGAGTGTAGGCGGCTCTTAGTTCAAAGGTTGTGACAACTGTGCTTTATCTCGCCTGGCCAAGAATAAATCCGACCAAATTAGTAGGAAATTTCCATCACCCCATTGCAACCTCAGAATCCGGACGTATCCTAGTGCCTTAACGCAAATATTTAGGCTTAACGCTGGCTTCGTTCTCGCGCCGCTTTTAGTTCGGCGCCCGACTCAGCCTCCCAAGAGGATTCACCACAGCCTATGAAACGCCTGACTGATGTGAAAATTTCTACCCTCGATCTCGTGCCCGTGCGCGAAGACAAAGGCCCGGCGGCCTCGCTGCGCAACTCGCTGGATCTGGCGCAACACGTCGAGAAATGGGGTTACACCCGCTTCTGGGTGGCCGAGCATCACAACATGGATGGCATCGCCAGCTCGGCGACATCCACGCTGCTGGCCTATCTGGCCGGTGGCACATCGACCATCCGCGTGGGTTCCGGCGGCGTGATGCTTCCTAACCACGCGCCACTGGTGATCGCTGAACAATTCGGCACCCTGGCAAGCTTGTACCCTGATCGTATCGATCTGGGTTTGGGCCGAGCCCCTGGCTCGGATCAAATGACCGCCCGCGCCCTGCGCCGTGAGCGTTCCGGCAGCGCAGACGACTTCCCGGACGACGTGGCGGAACTGATGAGCTACCTCGGGCCGCGCCAGCCTCATCAGCGGGTCATCGCCGTCCCCGGCACCGGCACCAACGTGCCGATCTGGTTATTGGGCTCCAGCCTGTTCAGCGCACAGCTCGCGGGGCAACGGGGCTTGCCGTATGCCTTCGCCTCACACTTTGCCCCTCGTTACATGCACGAGGCCATCCGAGTCTACCGCAATCACTTCCAGCCTTCGGCCGTGCTCGACAAGCCTTACGTGATGCTGGGCGTACCGCTTGCGGCGGCCGATACCGATGAGCAGGCCGAGTACCTGGTGACGTCTGTGTATCAGCGCATTCTCAACCTGATGCGCGGACAGAGCCTGATGCAGCGGCCTCCCGTCGAAACCATGAATGGCTTGTGGTTGCCTCACGAACGCGAAGCGGTGATGGATTTCTTGGGGTTGGCCATGGTAGGGGGCCCTGAAAAGATCCGCGCCAAACTCGACGTCCTGTTGGAACAGACCAACGCCGATGAACTGATCTTCACCTGTGACATGTACGAGCACGCGGACCGCTTGCGCTCATACGAGATTCTGGCGCAGGTCGCACGAGGCTGAGGTTCAAAACCCTCTCCCCACGGTCAGGATGCTTTTTCGGTGAATAGGGCAGTCGAATGATCGTACCCAGGCCCCGGATTGCCGACGATGGACGCTCAGCGTTCTGCCGGGCCTCTCTGGTGAGGAAGTATTGGGACGATCATCGACGTCGACGAAACGCTGAAGACCCGGGTAAACAGCTAGCCGAATGAGGTCGGGTGACGGGGGGAGGGCACGTGAGAAACCGACACGGATGGCGTCGGTTTTTCAGAGGCTCCGATGGGCCAATCAGCCGCGCTTGTAGACGATTTCCTTACTACCGCCTTCGCAAGTGCCGACGACCTTGCCATCTGCTGCATTGCCTTTGTCGACGGCCTCAAGGGTGTAGGACGCAACGCCCTTCGCCTTGATCTTCGCGTCGATATCCGCTTTCACGTCATCGCACGACTTGCCCGCCGCAAAGGTGGTGCCTGCCATGCTCAATAATCCTACCGCCAAAAGAATCTTCTTCATCGGTCACACTCCCTGGTCAGGCGTCTCGGACGCAAAAAGGGCCGCCTGAGGAGGCGGCCCGATACAGGAGACCCGCCGCTCTCAAAAGCGACACGGTCTGTGTAGCGCAAATTATGGCATTCAGCCAGTTTGAAAGTTCATTAGCTGTTGTCGATGCGGAAACCCACTTTGAGGGTCACTTGAAAGTGCGCCACCTTGCCGTCCTGGATGTGACCGCGGGTCTCCAGCACTTCGAACCATTCCAGAAACTTCACGCTTTTGGCAGCCTGGGCGATGGCATTCTGAATTGCATCGTCGGTGCTAGTGGTCGATGAGCCGACCAGTTCAAGAATCTTGTACGTGTGGTGATCAGACATGGCAGAACTCCTCAAGTGGTCTCGATTGCAGCGTAGCAGTGAAAAATCGCTGTCTCTGTCTGGCGGGCGAAGCGGCCGGAAAGTTCAGAAAAAACGCGCCACCGAAACCGCACTGCACTTTCTGAAAACCCTGTAGTCGGAATCATCACACGCCACCCATCACCGCAGGAGAGTCAATCATGGCATTCACGTCATCCCGTAAAGCGTCGTTGCAAAGTATGGAAGCTGAAATCGAAAGCTTGCTCAAGTCGTTGGAAAGCCTGAAATCGGACGCTTCGGACGAGTCGCGCAAAACCTTGAAGACCCTCAAAGCCAACGCTGAAAGCGCGCTGAGCCATTCGCGTAGCCTGTTGAGCGATGTCTACGAGGACGCCAAGGTCAAGACCCGCGAAGCCAGCGTTGCCACCCGGGACTACGCTCAGGAGCACCCTTGGACCACCGCCGGTGTGGCCGTGGGCGCGATCGGTTTGCTGGCCGCCTACCTGCTGTGCAAGCGCAGCAATTGATCAGGCCTGGCCTGGCCGGGCCAACTCCCGTCTGAGCCAGTCGGCCAGCTGTCGAGCCCGCCCGTCAGCCACCCGCTTGGGCACCCATAACGCCAGTTGCGCCGGGGTTTCGCTGAAACCCCATGGCGCAGCGAGGCGTCCTGCTTTCACATCGTCCGCCACCAGCGGCTCCGGTGCGATGGCAATCCCAAGGCCCGAAACGGCCGCCTCCAACAGATAATACAAATGCTCGAAACTCTGACCGTAGGTGAGCGCGTCAGGGTCGATATGCCAATGCCTCGCCCAGCTGGGCCAAGCCTGTGGCCGGGAAAGTGTCCGCAACAACGGCTCGCTCAGCAGAGCATCGGCCGGTGCGTGTCGAAGCGCTTCGAAGCTCGCGAAGCGCGGGCTCAGTACCGGGCCTATCCGCTCACGGGCCAACTCGTAAACCTGCATGTCCGCCGGCCAGGGAGGTTCGGCAAAAATAAGCAGGGCATCCAGACCGGGGCGACGAGGATCCAGATCACCTTCACCCGCGGACAGGTGCAAGCGCAGATCAGGCAAGTCCGCGTTCAAACGGCCCAGTCTCGGAATGAACCAGCGCGCCAGCAGGCTCCCAGAACACCCCAGTACGAATGGCGCATCGGCGCCGCCGTGGCTCAGTTCGTTGCAGACGCTGCGCAGCCGGTCAAACGCCTCGCCACTGACTTCGCGCAACTTGAGACCCGCATCTGTGAGTTTCAAGCCACGCCCCTCCTTGCTGAACAGGCTGACCCCAAGATGCTCTTCAAGGACCTTGATCTGACGGCTGACAGCCCCATGCGTAACGTGCAGGTGCTCAGCCGCCAGGCTAACGCTGTTCAAGCGAGCGGCGGCTTCGAAGGCGCGCAGGGCGTTGAGAGGTGGCAGTTCCCGGCTCATATGATCTGTGAGTTTTTCTGACAGGTTGCGGCAATCTTATCGGTTTTCACCGGCCATGACGCTGGTTAAAGTGTGCGCACTGCCTAACGGCTCAATGCATTCGTCACCTGGAGGTTCTCATGTCCCAGACTCAGACCCAATACCGCACTGGCCCGGACGACCGGGGTATGTTCGGTGCCTTCGGCGGCCGCTACGTCGCTGAAACCCTGATGCCGTTGATTCTCGACCTGAACCGCGAATACGAAGCGGCGAAGAACGATCCGGCCTTCCAGAAAGAATTGGCCTATTTCCAGCGTGACTATGTCGGTCGTCCAAGCCCGCTGTATTTCGCAGAACGTCTCACCGAGCACTGCGGCGGGGCGAAGATTTACCTGAAGCGCGAAGAGCTCAACCACACCGGCGCGCACAAGATCAACAACTGCATCGGCCAGATTCTGCTGGCGCGACGCATGGGCAAGAAGCGCATCATCGCCGAAACCGGCGCGGGCATGCACGGCGTGGCCACGGCCACGGTGGCCGCACGGTTCGGTCTGGAATGCGTGATCTACATGGGCACCACCGACATCGAACGCCAGCAGGCAAACGTATTCCGCATGAAGCTGCTCGGCGCCACGGTCATTCCGGTGGTAGCGGGCACCGGCACGCTGAAAGACGCGATGAACGAAGCGTTGCGTGACTGGGTGACCAATGTCGACAGCACCTTCTACCTGATCGGCACTGTGGCCGGTCCACACCCGTATCCGGCCATGGTCCGCGATTTTCAGGCGGTGATCGGCAAGGAAACGCGTGAGCAACTCCAGGCACAGGAAGGCCGTCTGCCCGACAGCCTGATTGCCTGCATCGGTGGCGGCTCCAACGCCATGGGCTTGTTTCACCCCTTCCTGGATGACACCACCGTGCGCATCGTTGGGGTGGAAGCGGCCGGCCACGGTATCGAAACAGGGCAACACGCGGCCAGCTTGAACGGCGGCGTGGCGGGCGTGCTGCACGGTAACCGCACCTTCCTGCTGCAAGATGAAGATGGCCAGATCATCGACGCCCACTCGATCTCCGCCGGTCTTGATTACCCTGGCATCGGGCCGGAACACGCGTGGTTGCATGACATCGGACGCGTCGAATACACCTCGATCACCGATGACGAAGCCTTGGCCGCCTTCCACCAGTGCTGCCGTCTGGAGGGCATCATCCCGGCCCTGGAAAGCGCCCATGCCCTCGCCGAAGTGTTCAAACGCGCCCCGACGCTGCCTAAGGATCACCTGATGGTGGTCAACCTGTCCGGTCGCGGCGACAAGGACATGCAAACCGTGATGCACCACTTGGATCTGTCCCAGCAGGAGAAACATTGATGAGCCGCCTGCAGACTCGCTTTGCCGAGCTGAAACAACACAACCGCGCCGCCCTGGTGACCTTCATCACCGCAGGTGACCCGGCATACGACACCTCGCTGGCAATCCTCAAAGGGCTGCCGAAAGCCGGTGCCGACGTCATCGAGCTCGGCATGCCGTTTACCGATCCCATGGCGGACGGCCCGGCCATTCAGTTGGCCAACATCCGCGCGCTGGGCGCCAAGCAGAACCTGGCAAAAACGCTGCAAATGGTGCGTGAGTTCCGCGCTGACGACAGCACCACCCCGCTGGTGTTGATGGGTTACTACAATCCGATTCATAACTACGGCGTTGAGCGCTTCATTTCAGAGGCGCACGAGGCGGGGGTCGATGGCCTGATCGTGGTGGATCTGCCGCCAGAACATAACGCCGAGTTGTGTGATCCCGCCCAGGACGCCGGTCTGGACTTCATCCGCCTGACCACGCCAACCACCGACGACAGTCGGCTGCCGACAGTGCTCAATGGCAGCTCGGGTTTTGTGTATTACGTGTCGGTAGCGGGCGTGACCGGCGCCGGGTCGGCGACCA
The DNA here is from genome assembly GCF_029841165.1 of Pseudomonas sp. GD03842. Taxonomy (NCBI): domain Bacteria; kingdom Pseudomonadati; phylum Pseudomonadota; class Gammaproteobacteria; order Pseudomonadales; family Pseudomonadaceae; genus Pseudomonas; species Pseudomonas sp. GD03842. Next base: position 81,694 of record NZ_JAOCEA010000021.1, read on the forward strand.
TCGACCACGTCAAAGATGCGGTAGCACGTCTGCGTCGCCACTCGGATCTGCCCATCAGTGTGGGTTTCGGGATTCGCACTCCGGACCAGGCGGCCGCCATTGCACGGATTGCCGATGGCGTAGTGGTGGGCTCGGCACTGATCGATCAGATCGCCAATGCACCTTCAGCGAATCAAGCAGTCAGCGGCGTATTGAAGCTGTGTTCGGAGCTGTCAGAAGGTGTTCGTAAGGCCCGCGTATCCTGAAGGTAAAGTTCTGATGCAGAGGAATCTCCGCCTTCGTTAGCAGACTAAGCAATACAGCAAAGGGGTTCAGGACCTGTGTCTGAACCCCTTTCTGCTGACTCGAATTTGGTCAGGAGCACGCTGTATGAAAGTCTCGAAGCGTTTGGTCGCCGGGCTGGGCGCGTTGCTGGTCAGCGCAAGCGCACTGGTGCAGGCCGCGCCGCCCGATCGGCGTGGCGGCTACGACGACCATGGCCCTGGCCAGCATCAGGACCATGGCCCGCAAGGTGGCCCGCAGAATAATCGTGGCAATGATCATCGCCCTGAGAATCATGGCGGTGGCGGACGCCCTCCTGCTGATTTCGGCGACGTTCGCCGCACGATTCAGGAACACCGTGAAATCATCGGGCGCGGCCAGCCGCTGCCGCCGAACGTGCACATCGTGAAGGGTCGTCCGCTGCCCCATGGCTATGGCCGCCGTCTGGACGCCGCTCGCTGGAATACCTGCCACGCTACGACGGCTACGAATGGCGCCGCCTCGGCCCGGACATCGTGCTGGTCGCGATTGGCAGCGGGATCGTTTACGAAATTCTGGATGGTGTGCTGAACTAAGCCGCGCGCTCCAACCTCGATTGTTCCCACGCTCTGCGTGGGAACACCGGTCGGGCTGCTCCGCGGCCCATGCGACGCGGAGCGTCGCTAAATGCATACCCACGCAGAGCGTGGGTACGATCAACGATCCATCACTTCCTGAACATCCCCACATTCAGCTCCCGCACACCGCCCATCCAGATCGCGTGTTCAGTGTGATCCGCCAGATCATCGCCAGTCAGCGGATGCGTGAAGATCACCAACCCGCCACGATTCAAGGCCAGGTAAAGCATCACATCAGCGAACTGCTCATGGCTGAACGCCAGTTGGCAACTCCAGTCCGGATGCGGCCCCACAGAGCGTTCGTGCACGCGCCCCATACGAATATCGAATTTCGCCGCAACGCTCTCGCACAAGGCCCGCGCCTGCGAGAGGGTTTGCGCGTCGAAGTAAACGTGGGCATGGTAGCCCTCGGTGGATGACATGCTCAGTCCTCAAAATGTGTACTGCTACAGGGAACGCGACAAACCTCAAACGGCAATAGATGGCAACGGCTTACCCGCCAACAAATCCCCGCTCATCGTCTGTTCACTTCTTAACCAATCGACGAACCGCTGCATAATCTGTACACGTCGTTTGCGCTGGGGCAAAACGATGTAATAGCCGTAAGCAGAAATAGCCGCAGCCTCGACGGGACGGCACAGCAAGCCCTGATCCAGCAAATCATCCACCAGATGCCGCCAGCCAATCGCAACGCCTTGCCCGCCAATCGCCGCCTGAATCAGCAACGTGTAATTGTCGAACCGCAACTGCCCCGGCGCAGGCGCTTGAGCGATGTTCAAGGCGCGAAACACGCCGCCCCAATCGAACCAGTTATTGCCGCCCTCGCCACGCAAGTGCAGCAGGGGAAACTCCTTCAACGCTTCGGGCCGTAACGGCAGTTCACGCCCGGCGATCAGTTTAGGACTGCACACCGGAAACACTTCCTCACTGAACAGCCAATGGCTCTCGCCCTGTTTGAAGCGTCCATCACCAAACAGCACTGCCACATCGATATCCGCACGCAGCATGCTGTGGCTGCGCTCGCTGGTGACGAGGCTGACGTCCACGTCGGGGTTCTCCTTATGGAAACGATGCAGACGCGGCATCAGCCAATAGGCAGCAAAGGCGAAGTCGGTCGCGACCTGCAAAACCTCGTGCTGATGCTGCTCAGTGATGAGACTCAGCCCTGCGTCCATCGACTGCAAACCGGCTTGTACATGGTTGAAGAGGATCTCGCCGGCGTCGGTCAGCTCAATGCCGCGATAAATGCGGTCGAACAGGCGCGTTGCCAATTGTTCTTCTAACCTTTTGATTTGTTGGCTAATGGCGGGCTGGGTGGTGCCGAGCTCGATGGCAGCCGCTGTAAAGCTGCGCAGGCGGGCGGCGGCCTCGAAACCTCGCAGTAAATCCAAAGAGATCTCACCAAGGGCATCAAACATAAGCGTGGCTTATCCTAGGCATTGCGTTTTATGGGCTTTACCGCTGACTTCTTGGATTCCATTCTCTAAGCCAGCAATTTCGCATAAATATTCACTATGGAATGCCGCGAAGACATGAAGCGCAAGAACATTCTTTTCATCATGGCCGATCAGATGGCCGCGCCGATGTTGCCGATTTACGCCCGATCCCCGATCAAGATGCCGAATTTGAGTCGCCTCGCTGCCGAGGGCGTGGTGTTTGACGCTGCCTATTGCAATAGCCCGCTCTGTGCACCGTCGCGCTTTACCCTGGTGAGCGGCCAACTGCCCAGCAAGATCGGCGCCTACGACAACGCGGCCGATTTCGCCGCCGATGTACCGACTTATGCCCATTATCTGCGTCGCCTGGGTTATCACACCGCGCTATCGGGGAAGATGCACTTTTGCGGCCCGGATCAATTGCACGGTTACGAAGAACGGTTGACCAGCGATATCTACCCGGCCGACTACGGCTGGGCCGTGAACTGGGACGAACCGGACGTGCGCCCGACCTGGTATCACAACATGTCATCCGTACTGCAGGCCGGGCCCTGTGTGCGCACCAACCAACTCGATTTCGATGAGGAAGTGGTATTCAAGGCTCAACAATATCTATTCGACCGGGTACGCGAAGACCGTAACCAGCCGTTCTGCCTGACCGTGTCGATGACCCACCCGCACGACCCGTACACCATTCCCAAGGACTATTGGAATCTGTACAGCGACGACGAAATCCCGATGCCCGCCGCGCCCATTGCTCAGGCCGATCAGGACCCGCATTCCCAGCGCCTGTTGAAAGTCTACGACCTGTGGGACAAGCCCCTGTCGCACGACAAGATCCGCGACGCCCGCCGTGCCTACTTCGGCGCTTGCAGCTACATCGACGACAACATCGGCAAGCTGCTGAAAACCCTGGAAGACAACGGCCTGGCCGACGACACCATCGTGGTGTTCTCCGGCGACCATGGCGACATGCTGGGCGAACGAGGCCTCTGGTACAAAATGCACTGGTTCGAAATGTCCGCCCGCGTGCCATTGCTGGTTTACGCGCCGGGTCAGTTCAAGCCCGGCCGGGTGAAGGCTGCCGTTTCCACTGCTGACCTGCTGCCGACCTTTGTCGCGTTGGCCGATGGCGAGCTTGAAGCCGGTCTGCCGCTGGACGGACGTTCACTCATGCCGCATCTGCAGGGCGAGGGCGGCCATGACGAAGTGTTCGGTGAGTACATGGCCGAGGGCACCACCAGCCCGCTGATGATGATTCGGCGCGGCGCGTACAAATTCATTTATTCGGAGCAAGACCCTTGTCTGCTGTATGACGTGGACAACGATCCGAATGAACGCGAGGAGCTGAGCCATTCCGAGGCCCACCGCGACCTGTTCAACGCGTTCCTGGCCGAAGCGAAGGCCAAATGGGACATTCCGGCGATACACCATCAGGTGCTCGCCAGTCAGCGGCGTCGGCGCTTCGTCGCCCAATCGCTGACACTCGGCAAGCTGAAGAGTTGGGATCACCAGCCGCTGGTAGACGCCAGTCAGCAATACATGCGCAACCATATCGATCTGGACGATCTGGAGCGCAAGGCCCGTTATCCACAACCTTGAACCCTGCCAACACCTAGAAAATCAAAAAAGGGGCACACCATGAAGAAGTTGTTCACAACACTGGCGGTCGCGGTGATGAGTCTGGGGAGCGTCGTCGCAAACGCCGCTGACGCACCCAGCTGCAGTACGGTGAGAATGGCCGATCCGGGTTGGAGCGACATCGCTGCGACCAATGCGACGGCGGGTTTTCTACTGGACGGCATGGGTTACAAGACCAAGGTGGACACGCTGGCAGTACCCATTGCCTACGGTGGCCTCAAGGACGGTCAGATGGACGTCTTCCTGGGTAACTGGATGCCTGCGCAGCAGGGGTTCTACGACAAGTTCATCGCCACCGGGGATGTGACGCAATACGCAAAAAACCTTGAGGGCACCGAGTTCACCCTGGCCGTCCCGGACTATGTCTATGACGCAGGCGTGCATGACTTCGCCGACCTGAACAAATTCGCCGACAAATTCCACAAGAAGATTTATGGCATCGGGTCCGGGGCTCCGGCCAACGCCTCGATTCAGGAAATCATCAAGAAAAACGAATTCGACTTGGGCGACTGGAAGCTGGTCGAATCGAGCGAGCAGGCGATGCTCGCCGAAGTGAAGCGCAACGTGAAGAAGAAGGAATTCGTGGTTTTCCTCGGCTGGACGCCGCACCCGATGAACGTCCAGATCCAAGGCATGCACTACCTCAAGGGTGGGGAAAAGTACTTCGGTGATACCGGCAGTGTTTACACCGTGACCCGTAAAGGGTACGCCGACGCCTGCCCCAATGTGGCCAAGCTGTTCGCTAACCTGATGTTCACCCAGGACATGGAAAACAGCATCATGCAGGAAGTGGACAGCAAGAAAATCAGCAACGCCGACGCCGTCAAAGGCTGGGTCAAGGCCAACCCGGCGGTGCTGGAAAAATGGCTCGAAGGGGTGAAAACCATCGACGGCAAGGAGGCGTTGCCAGCCGTCAAAGCGAAGCTGTGATCCTGACAGCCCTTTGAAAGCGCGGTGGGTCTGTGATCGTTCCTACGCTCTGCGCGGGAACGATCATTTGGTCAAAGGGATTGGGTGAACGTACGGCAGAGATCAGATCACGCCTCAGCCATCAGCCGCCGCAATGCTGTCAGCACCGGCCCCGATTCCGGCCGGACGCCACGCCATAGGTAAAAGGCCTCGGCGGCCTGCTCAACCAGCATACCCAGACCGTCGACCGCTTGTGCGGCACCATGCTCCGAGGCCCAACGACAGAACGCGGTTGGCTCTTTGGCATACATCATGTCGTAACAGAAGGTCTTGCCCGGCTGAATCAGGCTGGGAGCAATCGGCGGAAGCGCCCCCGCCAGGCTGGCCGAGGTCGCGTTGACAATGATATCGAAAGACTCTTCGAGCCAGTCATAACCGGCAGGCAGCACGGGGCCTAGATCACTGAATTCCTTCGCCAATTGCTCGGCCTTTTCCACCGTGCGGTTAGCGATGACGAGTACGTGGGGCGTTTCCGCGAGCAACGGCTCCAGCGCACCTCGCACCGCGCCGCCCGCACCGAGCAACAAAATGCGCTTATCGCTCAACGCCACGCCATGATTCACTTTCAAGTCCCGCACTAGCCCGGCGCCGTCGGTGTTGTCTCCCAACAAACTGCCGTCCGCCTGACGTGCCAAGGTATTCACCGCACCCGCGCGACGGCCTCGCTCGGTCAGGTGATCGGCCAGACGATAGGCCTCTTCCTTGAATGGCACGGTGACGTTGGCACCACGACCCGCTTCGAAAAACCGCCTGGCAAAAGACGTGAAGTCATCCAGGGGCGCCAACGACGTTTGGTACTCCAGGGTTTCACCGGTCTGCTCGGCGAACAGGCGATGGATCAATGGCGACTTGCTGTGAGCGATGGGATTGCCAAAAACCACGTATTGATCTGTCATCATTGGGCCTCCTCGGCCAACCAGTCGCGGTCTTGCAGGAAGTACTCCGTCAAACGCGCTTCTTCGCTGCCTGGCGAGGCTTTCCAGTCGTAACCCCAGCGAACCTGAGGCGGCAATGACATGAGGATCGACTCTGTACGCCCGCCCGACTGCAGACCGAAGAGCGTGCCACGGTCGTAGACCAGGTTGAATTCCACATAACGTCCCCGCCGAAACTCCTGAAATTCGCGTTGCTGCGGCGTATACGGCGCGGATCTTCGACGTTGCACGATGGGCAGGTACGCCTCGATGTACGCCTCACCGATGGCGCGCAAGAAGGCAAAACTGGTGTCGAAATCCCATTCGTTCAAATCATCGAAGAAGAGCCCCCCCACACCACGCGGTTCATTGCGGTGCTTGATGTGGAAGTACCGATCGCACCAGGCCTTGTAACGCGGATAGACATCGGCCCCGAACGGAGCACAGGCTTGCTCGGCCACACGGTGCCAGTGGATGCAGTCTTCCTCCACCCCGTAATAGGGGGTCAGATCAAAACCACCCCCGAACCACCAGACCGGTTCTTCGCCCTCTTTCTCGGCGATGAAAAAGCGCACGTTGGCATGGGAGGTCGGAACATGAGGGTTATGTGGGTGCATCACCAGCGACACGCCCAGCGCTTCGAAGCCACGGCCCGCCAGCTCGGGGCGGTGGGCGCTAGCGGAAGGCGGGAGGCCCGCGCCGAAAACATGGGAAAAATTCACGCCGCCTTTCTCGAACACTTCGCCATTTTCGATCACCCGGGTCCGGCCACCTCCACCGGCTGGGCGCTCCCATGCGTCTTCGACGAAACGAGCGCTGCCGTCTTCGTGTTCCAGGACCGCGCAGATCCGGTCTTGTAGATCGAGCAGGTAGGCTTTGACGGCATCAGTACGGAAAGACATGGCGGTACCTTGAAGTAACGGTGCTTCGAAATTGGCGCGTAGCATACACCTGCTCGACCAGCCTCGCAGTTGACGAAGACCGAACGAAGGAGTCCGATACATCCCTTCACGGCATTCAGTTTTGTTCCAGCCGTTTCGATCCATGACGGAGAAAGCATATGGCAAAGCGTATCCAGTTCCGCGCCCATGGCGGCCCTGAAGTCCTCGAATACGTTGACTTCGAAGCTGCCGAACCGGGGCCGAAAGAGGTCCTCGTGCGCAACAAGGCGATTGGCGTCAACTTCATCGAGACCTACTTCCGCACCGGCCTGTACCCCGTTGCCTCCATGCCGTCGGGCTTGGGAAATGAAGGGGCTGGCGTGGTCGAGGCCGTCGGCAGTGAAGTCACTCACGTCAAGGTGGGCGACCGCGTGGGCTACGGTACTGGCCCGCTGGGCAGCTACGCAGAATTGCACCTGACGCCAGCTGCCAACGTCGTCAAGCTGCCAGACGACATCAGTTTCGAACAGGCAGCTGCGATCATGCTCAAGGGCCTGACGGTCCAATACCTGTTCCGTCAGACCTACGAAATCCGTCCTGAAGAAACCATCCTGTTTCACGCAGCGGCCGGTGGGGTCGGGTCCATCGCCTGCCAATGGGCGAAGGCGGCTGGCGTGCGTTTGATCGGCACCGTCAGTTCCGCGGAGAAGGCCGCTCATGCCAAAGCGCTGGGTGCTTGGGAAGTGATCGATTACAGCAAGGAAGATGTGGTCAAGCGGGTGCTCGAACTGACAGATGGCAAGAAGGTCCCGGTCGTCTACGACGGCGTGGGTAAAGACACCTGGGAAACATCGCTGGATTGCCTGGAGCTACGAGGATTGCTGGTGAGCTTCGGCAATGCGTCAGGGGCAGTGACAGGGGTGAACCTTGGCGTCCTGGCTTCCAAGGGCTCGCTGTACGTCACCCGTCCGACGCTCGGCTCCTACGCCAACGGCCCTGAAGCCCTGCAAGCGATGGCCGACGAGGTTTTTGCGATGGTCACCAGTGGCAAGGTGAAGGTCGATGACCTCAAGAAATATGCGTTGAAGGACGCAGCTCAAGCGCATACCGACCTTTCCGGACGGCGCACCACCGGGTCAATCATTCTGGTGCCATGAGGCATTGGCGCGGAGCGTGGCCATCACCCGTTCCGCTTCTGCCCAAAGGGCGTAGGAGCACGCTCGTCTCTGGGCCGCGCTCCTACGGCCTTCGGCCAGAATAAGAAGCGAACTCAGCCAGCTCTAAGCACTTCGGCGGTCACCAAGTCCCGAATCACACTGGGGTTGCGCCGTCCGCCCAGTGCACCGTTGAGCACCATGTCCAGTTGCCCATGAAAGTACTGCTCGATGCGCAAGCGAGAGCGGGCGGCTGGCCGGCCGGTCGGGTTGGCGGACGTTGAAATGAGCGGGCCAGTCAATGCACACAATTCGCGGACCTGGGGATGATCGCTGACACGCAGAGCAACGGTATCTCGCCCGCCAGTGATCCAGTCGGGCAACAGCCCCTGATGCGGCACCAGCCAGGTATTCGGCCCAGGCCAGGTGCTGGCCATGCGGTCAATCCACAGCTCGGGAAAGTCCTCGAAGAGAAAGTCGAACTGGCGAATGTTGTCCGCGATCAGAATCAGCCCCTTTTCCACCGGCCGCTCTTTGATTGCCAATAAGCGGTACACCGCTTCGGCATTCCAGGGATCGCATCCCAACCCCCAAACCGCTTCGGTTGGATAGGCAATCACCGCCCCGGCCCGAACCTCTTGTGCGGCTTGTTGCACACGCCAACTGCTGACCATCGTTCGCTCTCCGATTTAACGCTGGCGGGCAGTGTAACCTCAGCGCGCCCGGGCAAACCATCGTCCAGCCTCACACACCACGCAACCCTCGAGTTCCAAGTCCGTCAGCGCAGCCAGAACCCGGGGCAATGGCCAGCCAAGGTTGCTCGCCAAGGTCTCGCTGGTTTGCGGCGCCGCGTGCAACAAGGCGAGAAGCGGATGATCGGGCACTGCCCGTCCTTGCCCCGGTGCCGGCGAGGGCGGAAGGTTTTTCCAGCCCTGTACCCCCTCGAGAATGTGCTCGATGGTTTCAACGAGTATGGCGCCGTCTCGAATCAGTTGGTGGCAGCCTCGGGCGCCAGGGTGATGAATCGACCCAGGAATCGCATACACCTCTCGACCTTGTTCCGCAGCAAGCCGCGCCGTGATCAGCGAGCCACTGGCCACGCTGGCTTCGACCACCAACACGCCGAGCGAGAGGCCGCTGATGATACGGTTGCGTTTCGGGAAATTGCTCGCTTGAGGTTCAGTGTCCAGCGGCAACTCGGAAATGACCGCGCCCCCTCGGGCCATCATGTCAGCCGCCAACGCGCGATGCCGCTGTGGATAAAGTTTTTCGAGGCCCGTTCCCAGTACGCCGATTGTGGCGCCATTTCCCTCAAGCGCCCCTCGATGGGCGGCGCCGTCGATGCCCAGTGCAAGGCCACTGGTGATGACGAATCCAGCACTTGCCAGGCTGCGGGCAAAGGCAGCGGCGGTATCCAATCCTGGCTTGGAAGCGCGTCGACTTCCGACCATGGCGAGCTGTGGACGGTCCAGAAGCGCGGGATCGCCGGCGACGAAGAGCAGGGGAGGAGGGTCGGGGATTTCTGCGAGTAGCGCGGGGTAATCAGCGTCGTCCCACATCCGTAAATGCTGGCCCGGCCGCTCTAGCCAGGCCAATGCGGCGCTGGCGCCATCCCTTACAGCCGGGTCGCGCCTGGCCTGCGCGCTGGCGGTGGGCAGGCCCAATGAATGCCAGGCTGAGGCAGGCGCACTGAGCGCGGCGGACGCGCTGCCAAAGGCATCGATGAGGATTTTGAAACGTCTGGAACCGATCTCGGGCAATCGATGAAGGCGCAAACGGGCTTCCAGCTCGGCAGGCGACTGCCCGGCATTTTCGAACAACGGCATGAGTTCTTCCTTGATGGGGCGCCTGCCTCAATCGGCAGGACAGCCTGTGGATAACTCTGTTAACAACGTTTAGATAAGTGAAGCACGCCGGTGGGAAAATGCGTTTCAAAGCTGATACATAGGATTACGGATTGCGGACCTTGTCAGACACCGCCAGAGAACGGGTAGCGTGCAGGACCATCCCGTAACTCAGCCGATCATAGGTGCGGAATACCATGAGCAGGCCTGCGCGCTCGTCAGGGATCTTGACCTGTTCGCCGGTGACCCGATCACGCACCTTTTCGCCGGTCTTGTAGATCGCCAGCACGTTGCCTTCGACCAGGCCGTCCAGCTTGCCGCGGTCCAGCGTTACCACATCGAATTCGCCGATCTGCGTGACACCGCGGGGCACGTCCAGAATCACCCCCTGAATCGGCTGCTTTGGCTCGCTGGGGACGAATGTGGAATTGATCGCGCGCTCCTCACTGACGAACAAGCGATCACCCAACCGCACCTCTTCGGTCGAGCGCTGCATTTGCAGCGTACCGATGTCACCCTCGCTGGCAACGATCTCGCCGCTGCCGATATCGTCCGCGTTGATGCCCAACACAGCGTTCGTGTCGGGATCGAAGTAGGTTTTGCCCTTGCGGAAAACGCCATAAGACACATGTTCAGGGCTGAAGTGGCCCCGAGCATAGATGCGGTCCCCTGCGCCACTGAGGACCCGCTCGCCATTGACCGCGACGACATACGGCGCATCGTCGAACTGCTGAGCACGGTCCATGATGCGGTTGTTCAGCAGAAACGCATTGATCGCGCCCAAGGGAATCGTGGGGATGGCTTCGGCGATCGGGGTGCTGCGCACCCGGGGGGATAACTTGATGGTGCCACGTGATTCGCCACGGTTGACGACGATTCGGGGCTGGCCGTCGACATAAATGAGGTTCAGGGTGTCGCCGGGGTAAATGAGATCGGGATCATGGACCTGGGGATTGGCCCTCCAGATCTGCGGCCATTGCCATGGCTGGCTGAGAAATTTCCCGGAAATGTCCCAAAGGGTGTCACCGGCGACAACGGTGTACTGCTCTGGATGGCCTTCCCTGAGTTGTACTTGCGCCTGAACAAGGCCCGTGGTGGCCAACAGCAGCAGGGCGAGTAGTGATTTCCTCATGCGGTGAATCCCTTTATCATGTTGGCTTCGCGTGAAACATGGAGTCTCGCGAGACTTCTGTGGCTGCCCGCGCTGGCGACGTCCCAAGCCTAGCAGCCGATTTTGACTTTACCCTACAAGTGCAACTCTTACGTATATGGCCATTTTAAACATTCTCGAATTTCCCGATTCGCGCCTGCGCACCATCGCCAAACCGGTGGCGGCCGTGGACGACGGCATTCGCCAGTTGGTCGACGACATGTTTGAAACCATGTACGAAGCGCCAGGCATCGGGCTGGCGGCGACGCAGGTTAACGTACACCAGCGCGTGGTTGTAATGGATCTCTCGGAAGACCGCAGCGAGCCCCGGGTTTTCATCAACCCCGAGCTCGAACCGCTGACCGACGAGATGGATCAGTATCAGGAAGGCTGCCTGTCGGTGCCCGGCTTCTATGAGAACGTAGACCGTCCACAGCGGGTGAAAGTCAAAGCCCTTGACCGCGACGGGCAACCCTACGAGTTGATCGCCGAAGGCCTGCTCGCCGTATGCATTCAACACGAATGCGATCACCTGAATGGCAAGCTGTTCGTCGACTACCTGTCTACTCTGAAGCGTGACCGGATCAAGAAAAAGCTCGAAAAGCAACACAGGCAGAACGCTTGATCGGGTTTCGTCCCATGCCTTCCAGACCGTAGGAGCGCGCTTGCCCGCGATTGTGTCAGTCACCTTCGTATCATCAGCACCCTCTATTCGCGGGCAAGCGCGCTCCTCAAAGCTACCTCCCAAGAGAAACCCATGACCGAGCCACTGCGCATCGTCTTCGCCGGGACCCCGGAATTCGCCGCCGAACACCTCAAAGCCCTGCTGGACAGCCCTCATGAAGTGGTCGCGGTCTACACCCAGCCGGATCGCCCTGCAGGCCGAGGCCAGAAGCTGATGCCCAGCCCGGTCAAGCAACTCGCGCTGCAACACGCCATTCCTGTGCGCCAACCACCGACCTTGCGGGCGCCGGAGGCTCAGGCAGAACTGGCCGCGCTCCAGCCCGACTTGATGGTGGTGGTCGCCTACGGTCTGATCCTCCCGCAAGGGGTCCTCGACATCCCGCGTCTGGGCTGTATCAACAGTCACGCCTCGCTTCTGCCACGCTGGCGTGGTGCCGCGCCGATTCAGCGCGCTGTCGAGGCAGGTGATGCCGAGAGCGGTGTGACCGTGATGCGCATGGAAGCGGGTCTGGACACCGGTCCTATGCTGCTCAAGGTCACCACCCCGATCAGCGCCGACGACACGGGCGGCCGCTTGCATGATCGTCTCGCTGAACTGGGCCCCCACGCAGTGGTGCAGGCCATTGCCGGCCTGGCCAACGGTACGCTGGTCGGCGAAGTACAGGACGACAGCTTGGCTACCTACGCCCATAAGCTGAACAAGGACGAGGCGCGTATCGACTGGTCGCGTCCGGCCGATGAGCTGGAGCGGCGGGTGCGCGCCTTCAATCCTTGGCCCATTTGCCACAGCACCCTCAACGGCGAAACCTTGAAAGTGCTCGCCGCGCAGGTCGCCGAAGGGCGGGGTGAACCGGGCACCATTCTTGATGCCAGCAAGGAGGGCCTGCTCGTCGCCTGCGGACAAAACGCCTTGCGCCTGACACGTCTACAACTGCCGGGTGGCAAGCCGCTGGGCTTCGCCGACCTGTTCAACAGCCGCCGCGAAAAATTCGCGACGGGGACTGTGCTCGGCCTCTCGGTTGAAGCTCAATGAACCCGCGTTTAGCCGCCGCCAAGGCGTTCGCTGCGGTGCTCAGCGGCAAGGCATCGCTGAACAGCTCGCTGCCCGCTCAACTGGACAAGGTCGATGACCGGGATCGGGGTTTGACTCAAGACCTTGCCTTCGGCACCGCCCGCTGGGAGCCACGGCTGTCGGCCCTGGCGGCAAAACTGCTGCAGAAGCCGTTCAAAGCTGCGGACACCGACGTCCAGGCGTTGCTGTTGGTGGGGCTGTATCAACTGTTCTACACACGCATCCCAGCCCACGCTGCCATCGGCGAAACGGTCGGTTGCGCTGACAAACTGAAAAAGCCCTGGGCCAAGGCCTTACTCAATGCCGTACTGCGGCGCGCCCAGCGTGAGGGCGAGGCGTTGTTGACTGAGCTGGAGCACGACCCGGTAGTCCGAACCGCGCATCCGCGCTGGTTGCAAAAAGCGCTCAAGGCCGCTTGGCCTGAGCACTGGGAAGCCATCTGCACCGCCAACAACGCGCATCCGCCGATGATTCTGCGGGTCAATCGCCGCCACAAAACCCGCGATCAGTACCTGCAGTTGCTGGAGGACGCAGGCGTTGCAGCGACGGCCAGCACCTTCAGCCAGGACGGTATCGTCCTGACCGAGCCGGGCGACGTGCGCTCGCTGCCGGGCTTTGCCGAGGGCTGGATCAGCGTTCAGGACGAAGCAGCCCAACTGGCCGCCGAGCTGCTGGAGCTGGCGCCGGGACAACGCGTGCTGGATGCCTGCTGCGCGCCGGGAGGCAAGACCTGCCATCTGCTGGAAGCACAAACGGGGTTATCCGGCGTGGTAGCGGTGGACCTGGAAGCCAAGCGCATGGTCCGCGTCAAAGAGAACCTCGATCGTCTGGGGCTGAGCGCAGACCTCATTGCCGCCGACGCCCGCGCTACCGACCAATGGTGGGATGGCAAGCCGTTCCAACGCATCCTGCTGGACGCGCCCTGTTCGGCCACCGGCGTAATCCGTCGTCATCCCGACATCAAGCAGACACGCCAGGCCGATGACATTCCGGCCCTCGCGATGCTGCAGGGCGAGTTACTCGACGCATTATGGCCAACCCTCCAAGTGGGCGGGATTCTGCTCTACGCGACGTGTTCCACACTGCCGACCGAAAATACGGAGATGATCGAGGCGTTTCTGTCCCGGACACCGGGTGCCAGGGAGCTGGACATTGCCGGGCAAGCAGGCAATCCGCCGCCCGGGCTGAAACAACCCCATGGCCGACAACTGCTGGCTCAGGTAGGCGGGCATGATGGGTTCTATTACGCCAAGCTCATCAAGATCGCTGCGGGCTGATCCCTGTAGGAGCGC
>NZ_JAOCEA010000022.1:0-87004 GCF_029841165.1 Pseudomonas sp. GD03842
GCGAAAGCAGACGGGGTTTTGTCTTTAAGTGAAGGTCATCGAATTTTGCTGGCACGTCCCTGGTGACGGATCAGCTACAGAATTTCTTGACGACCATAGAGCATTGGAACCACCTGATCCCATCCCGAACTCAGAAGTGAAACGATGCATCGCCGATGGTAGTGTGGGGTTTCCCCATGTGAGAGTAGGTCATCGTCAAGATTCAAATCCAAAAGCCCTGTCTGCTGACGCAGACAGGGCTTTTGTCGTTTCAGGCACTTCAATCAGCTACGCGGGTTAATGCACGGCGATGACATCGCTCGGCATCATGTTCCGCCGACTTGCCAATCAGCTAAATAGCTTTGGGACGTTGCTCATTGCGACGTCGGCAAAGTCCTGCAAGAACGCCCTGAATTCGTCAGCACTCATGGGGTTGTCTGTCGTGGGCTCGGCGATGATTGTCCACGTAGCGACGCTGCTGATGTTGGAGACAGGGGTCACCGTCATCGAGGCCCACAGCTTGCCGACGCCCAGGTTGTTGTAGAGGGTGGTCCACGTCATCGCAAGTGCTTCCTCATCCCAAGAGTTAAGTTGTTCGACTACCTCGAAACCTCCTTCCTTGAAACGCTTGTGGCGGATCGAGCCTACGCCATTCCCAATGACGTCAGTGCTCTCCAGCGCCTGAACAAACTGGGCAAACCCGCCAAAATCCCCGACCACTTTCCAGACATCGGAAGCCTTGGCGGGGACTGTGACGGAAGCCGTGACGGGATCGCCGATCGGATTGGTGATCAGCGTGTCCGGCTTAAGGCTCGAAAAGCTATTGAGTGCGTTCATTTCGTTCTCCTTGATGTACATGAGGTGGTGCGTTCAGATGAAATCGATTTGTTTGAGGTAGTCACAGCCCTTGCGCAGCAGCTCGGGAGTTTTCTGCGGATAGCGCTCGCCCATGCGTTGCACACCCTCCAAGGCGTTCTGGTAGGCGATCATTGAGATGTCACCTATGTCCTCGTCGAAGCCGTCGAGGTAGAAACCAAGTACGCCGAACAAGGCATTTTCGCTGTCGACCCGACTGAGCTGCGCTTGCCAGTGCGCAACGCTGACCGTCTCGAACTCACGTCCAGCCTCGCGGAAGGCATCGACGTAGGTGCTCCAACTCAGCGGTTCGGGGTTATGCAGGTTGAACACAGCGCGGCTTGGCTGGTAACGGCTGCTGTGAAACGCGATGAAGCGAGCGAGGAAGTCGACGGGCATGAGATCGAAGGTCATCGAAAAATCAGGGACCTGTCCCAGCTGAATCGAGCCTTTGAGCATCAGCATCAGACGATTTTTATGAGGTTGGCAGACCCCGGTGACGCTGTTGAAGGCGATATTTCCGGGGCGATAGATGTTGACCCACACACCTTGCTCACGTGCCTTTTGCAGCAAGCGCTCCGCGACCCACTTGGACAGGTTGTAGCCGTTCTTGATGTAGATCGGCGGCGTTTCGACGGCAGGGGCTTCCAGTACGCTGCCATCCACACCTACTGCACTGGAGGCCGATAGGGTCGACACGAAGTTGAAGACCTTTTTGCTGCGTCCTTCGCACAAACGTAAGCACTCGAGAATGGGCGCGACGTTGTCTTGGGCCAGGGTCTCGTAGTCCTGCACGTGATTGACGTTGGCGGCGTTGTGCACCAAAGCGCCGAATTCACGATCAAGCCGTTCGTACACCTCATCCCTCAAACCCAATTGAGGTTGCGTCACGTCGGCCGCGTGAACCCGCACTCGGCTGAGGTCCAAGTGTTCCAGGCGGTTCTCACGCAACGATTCAATGAAGCGATCCTGTGCCGTAAGCCCGTTGCCCTCGCGCACCAGGCACGCCACCTCGGTAGCGCCCCAGGCCAGAAGTGCCTCGACCACGTGCACGCCGAGAAAACCGTTGGCGCCAGTGACAATCACCTTGTGTACGTCTCCCAGCTTGCCGGCCGGCAATATGGGCAGATCGAGAGGCGCAGTGGCGTCTTTGATCGCTAGGGGGCTGATCGTCCACGGCGATATACCTTCGGCGTCGAGCAATGTGCCGAGATTGGCAAGCGTCGGCGCTTCGATGAACCGGTTGATCGGAACGCTGCGCCCGAATCGCTCGCGAATGCCGAGCAGCATTTGTGACAGCAGGATCGAGTGGCCCCCGAGGTTGAAGAAGCTCTCTTCGGTGGAAATATCACCCGGAGGCAACTCCAGCAGATCGGCCCAGAGCGGGAGCAGCAGGCGTTCGTTGTCGGTTTCGGGTTGGCGACGGGGCGCCTGTTCGATCAGGTTGATCGGCAAATGCAGTAACGCTTTTCGGTCGACCTTCCCGTTCGAGGCAGAAGGCATCGCCGTCAGTTCAGTGTATGCTGCCGGGCGCATGTAATCGGGCAGTAGCCGCTCGACGTGCGCCCTGAGCAGCGTCCTCGCAGCATCGGGTTCGACACCATGAGGTTGAGCGAGAAAGGCCAGTATTCGCCGTTGGTCGTCGACTACCACAGCAACCTGGCGGTACAGCTGGCTGTCCCGCAAACAGTGTTCGATTTCTTCCGGTTCGACCCGAAAGCCGCGAATTTTCACTTGGTTGTCACGACGCCCCAATAGTTCGACGCCTGCGTCTGTCCACTTGCCGATATCCCCAGTGCGGTAGGCGCGTAATGTTTCTCCGTCGCCCAGGTCGATGTGCACATAACGCTCAGCGGTCAACTCGGGAAGGCCAATGTAACCCAGCCCCACCCCAGGCCCGACGATGTAGAGCTCGCCTGGCGTGTTCTGGGCGGCGGGCTGCATCTGTTCGTCGAGAATCAGCAACTGACTGTTGGCGATGGGGCGCCCGAGGTTGCGATTGCTGCTTGCAGGGAGGAATTGCCCGGCCGTGATCAGCACCGTGGCTTCGGTCGGTCCATACAGGTTGTGGAAGGAGCATTGCGAGGCCAGGCGCTCGATCACATAGGGCTCGCAGACATCGCCGCCCGTGCACAGGTGTCGGAGTGTCGATGGCATGTCCAGGGGCAGGATGCTCAGCAACGCGGGCGGCAGGAAGGCATGGGTGACGTTCTGCTCCAGCAGCTCCGCCAGTTGCTGGGGGTCGCGTCGTTGATCTTCAGTCGCAACCACCAACTGCGCCCCGGTGAGCAGGGTCGGGAAGATGTCGATCACTGACGAGTCAAAGCTTAGGGTCGAGAACTGTAATACCCGGCTGTGCGCGTCGAGTCCGACGTAGTCCGCATACCAAGCCGTGAAGTGGCTGAGATTGCGCTGACTGAGCATCACGCCTTTGGGATGCCCCGTGGTGCCGGAGGTGTAAAGCGCCATGCAGGGAGCATCCGTTGCGGGCTCCCGCCGCATTATCGACCGGGCAGTGGGCTTGGCGTCGATCGCGGTAATGTTCAGCCCGGGCACGCTGGACTGCGCAAGTGGGTGCTGGCCGTCATGCAGCAGCAATGTCGCGTTTGCGTTTTCCAGTATGTACTGCTGGCGTTGCAGCGGCTGGCTGGGGTCAAGCGGCAAGTAGATCGCGCCTTCTCCCAGTATCGCCAGGATCCCCGCAAACAGGGCAGGTGATTTCGCCAGGCAGAGGCCAATGACCGGAGGACCGTTTTGCGCCTGATTCAACAGCGGTGCCATACGCTGTTGAATAGCCACGGCATGAGCGCGCAACGCGTCGTAGCTGATACGCTCGCTGTCGATTTCCAGCGCACTGCGGTCGCCGTGTTGTTGGAAGCTGCGATCCAGCCGTGCAACCAGTGATTGCTGCGCAACGGTCAATAATTGGGGATGAGCGGTGTCATTGAAGCGGTGCTCGAAAGCCAACCGGTCGAGCTTGTGCAAACCGTCCTGCCATTCGCTGTGCGGTGGTTCGACCTTTGCTGTAGGGGAGAAATGCGCCGGGTCACGGGAAAGCCGGGCTACGTGCAGCGCCACACTGTCGATGAGCGTCAGCACCGCGCTGTCGCGTAACTGACGGCCATTACCGGTCTGCTCGGCGGAAAGCGTTTCACGGAGGACCAGACGTTGGGCAGTCGCAGAACCGTACCAGCACAGCAGCTCAACCTGTGGCAAGCCACGCCGCATGCCGGGCATCAACCCAACACGCAGCCCCAAATGGATGGCGGTCTTGAAAGACTGCAGGCGGGTGCTGGTCAGCGCTAGCGTGCCGTCTTCTATGAGCAGCGAGACGCCGTGCAGTGGCGAACTGTCCAGTGCCTGCGCATCCTTCAAGGTGTGGATGCCGTGGCCATGGCTATCGAGCTCGACACTCAATTCGTGCAATGCCCGGCTGTGGCCGATCAGTAGAATCTCCAGGCGTTTCATTGCACGCCTCCTGCCGGCAGGTAGTCGGCAAGTGCCTGCTGAACACACGGTGCATCGAGCATGGCGCTGGACTTGAAGAACCTCACGATATTGGCCACCAGCGGATGGTGTCGGTTGATTGGGAAGCTCATCGCCTGCACTTCATCCCGCAGCGCCTGTTTCACCGACGCCGAAGTCTCCAAGTGTTCAATCAGCGCAAAGTCGAAGGCCTTCTGAATGTCATTGGTTAAATATTGCGCAATGAACACAGGCATGATGCCTGCGATGGTTCGGCGGTCTTCTTCGGGAGCCGCACTCCAATAGATGCGTACCAGCCGTGCCCAGAAGCCCGAATGCCGCCCCTCGTCGAGCAGATGGTCGGCCATCAGCCCCTTGACCGACTGCTTCACGGTGTCGTCCTTGGCGAACGCAGCGACATCGTTGGTCACAGTGTTCTCGGCGATCGCCACACAGATCAGCTCGACGGCGCTGTGCAGGTGATCGGGTGCAAGCGCCAGCGCTGCCGGGATTGCGCGGCTCAGTTCGATTTCCAAAGGTAGGTGAACAGGTTCAATACCCGTCAGGGCGATGGTCTGTTGCATGAAGTCCATCGCCACCAGGGCGTGGTAATCCTCGTCGACCACCACCGTCATCGCGTCATAGCGGCAGGCAAAGGGGAAACGAATCGCAAAATTGTCCTTGGCGATGCTGCGGGCGGTCTTGTCGACGATCTCAGTCTCGAAAATCACTACATCGTTGATGAACTTGTACAGGCTCTGGATGAGAGCGAAATCACGCAGATGAGCGCATTCGCGGGTAAAGGTATCGCTCAGCACCAGTGGCTGACGGCTGAGGGGATAGATGAGTTTCGTGTCGTTCTCGACAATGCGGCGTGGTCGGGTGCGAATCGTCGCACGGCCTTCCCAGGCATCGGCAAAGGACAGGTAATCTTCGGCTTTCATGATGTCGTCCTTGTGGGAAACAGAAAGAAGCGATGAACCGGCAGCGCGGTCAGGCGCTGACTTCACCGAGCACCGGATGGCGCATGCTCACGCGCAGGGCATCCCAGAGCGCGATGCGGCTTTCGACGGCTGCGATGGCTGCCTCGTAGACTTGCTGCTCGCGCTGTGGATCGCCGTTGACCAGGCGTGCCAGCAGCGCTTCGGCGGCGGGCCCGTGGTCCTCTGAATCGACCTCGATGTGTCGCTCCAAGTAGTAGCGAAAGGTCGGGGCCTGGTTGTCCTTGATGCCCCAGTCGTCGAGGATCCGCTGGAACATTCGCGGAATGACGCTCTCTCGCCCATACAGAAAGGCGGCGGCGACGCTGTGAGCAGGCGCATTGAGTGCAATGTTCAAGGTGTCGCGAACGAATCGAGCTTCCGCCTTGCCGGCTTGTGCCCGCTCCAGGGCGGTTTCGTAATGCACCCCTTCTTTTTGCAGTTCGACAAAACGCTCGATGCGTGCAGTGCTCGCGCCGACTTCACGCATAGCATCCAGATACAGCTCGAAATGGCTGTAGTGTCCGTGGCCGAGGCGGTCATCCGACTCTTCCCCCAAGACGATCTCGTTGATCAGGCGCGCGGCCTTGGGGTCGTTGGGTGGCAGCCAAGGCAAGCGGGTGCAGGTCAACTCCTGCTGCAGCCGCTTGGTCAGCGACATGAAATCCCACACGGCAAACACGTGTGCTTCCATGAACCGCCGTAATACATGCAGAGATTCGATTTCAATAAAGATCGGATGAGAGCTTAGTTCGGATTGTCGGGCGAGCAGTTGTTGTTGAATGTTCATAGTACGTCCTTGAAGTGCAAACTTTCTGTTCGGCCACTGATTACTGGCAAATGGTCCAATCGTTATTGCGTAACAAGAGTGTCGCAACAACGTCTTCATAACCAATGCGCGAGCGCAGGCGGCGAACAGTTCGTTCGTTAATGGTCATGTTCAACAAAGTGTCCGCACCCTCGGGCTGGTGCGGGGTTTCGGCAGGCCCAGTAAAGGCCTGTCATGTCGTCAGGCTGGCGACGGGAAAACGGTAATGCACTTCTTAACGATCGGGCAAACACTTTTTTATTATTTTTAAGTTCAGAAAAATGACGCGCATATGAACCCGTTAAAACTTTTCTCAGAAGTTTTATTGGTGCGAGCGCAACCCTTCCAACTCAATTGAGTCGGAATTGATAATAATGAACGAATGCCTCGTTCAGCGTTGCGCGTTTACCGAATAATCGCTCTTGGAAGTTTTTATGGGCGACGTAGATGGACTTCCCTCATTACGCCTCCGCCCGGTGTGTTGCTCCTTTCTCTGCTCCATGAAATGACGTCTGCGGAACCTGTTGCAGGCAAGCTCACACTCCGAGTGTGCCTGAAACACAGTCGTTCGCCCGGCGGCGGGCAGATTTCACAGTAGGGAACGTTAGGGGAAACGCTGCACAAACAAACCTGGTGGTGCGCTTCATAGGGGCGTGACGTACGTTTCCGGAACAGAACGGCCTAAGGGAGGGGGCAGGGTCAGACGTCAAGGACGCCAAGGTGCGTGTTGATGATGTGCAGCAGTCGATTACGTTGCGAGGTGAGGAAATGATGATTGCCGCGCACTTCGATCAGCTCGAATTCGCGACGGGTGAACTCGCGCCAGTTCATCATGCTGGGGGCGGTGTCGATCGGGTCGTCACTGCCGTAGAGGGCAGTCAGTGGAATATCGAGGCCTTCATCGGGGCAGTGGGACCACAGCTCCGAGAGCTTCAGATCGCTGCGCATGACAGGCTCGAACAAGCGCATCAACTTCTTGTCATGAAGCATGGATTCTGGCGCAACGCCGAGCGCGATGAGCGCCCGGATAAAATCATCTTTAGGAAGTGTGTGCAGGTAGGGCAAGGGTTGGCGACTGTCGGGGCTGCGACAGCCGGAGATGAACAAGCGGCGGGTCATTCCAGGATAATGAGCTTGCGCTAATCGGGCCATTTCGTAGGCGACTCGCCCTCCGAAGCTGTGGCCGTAGAACGCATGGGGTTCGGTCAGGTAGGGCTGCAGCGCAAGGAAAGTGTCGTGCAGCAAAGGTGCCCATTGATCGTAGGGCGCTTCCTTGAGACGGCTGCCATGGCCAGGCAAACGCAAAGTGACCAGCTCGATATGATCCGCCAGGCCGTCCGACCAGTCGCGGAATTGCTCGGGATCGGCCCCCGCGTGGGGAAAGCAGATCAAGCGGGTTCTGATAGGTCGTCCGGAATTGACCACCATCAGCCATTTGCTTCTTTCAGCGTACACAACGTTTCCCCAAGCCTGCGCGGGCAGACTGCTGATCACTTGGGGCCGGGTCCTTCGGCGCTGGCATCGCGACATCCGATGCTCGATCACCCCATGCCTCATCCGGCCCGCAAGGGCCGTAGACAGGGGCGCGAATGTTGGCCGTGAACGGTAGCGCTCACGGTCCACAAGCCCTCATTGGATGAGAGCGCGCTTCCTCGATGCCGAGCCGGATTTTGCAGCATCCGCAGATCGGCTGTTCAGATACGTGGTGATAGCGGCCACACCACGGTTCAAGTGCTGGGTCAGTGCACTGACCGTCGAATCGACATCCCCCGCCTCGGCCATTTGCAGCAACTCCAGATGGTCATGCTGTGACAACTTACCCAACCCCATGTGCTTGAGGTTGAACCGCAGGAAGCGTTCCTCCTCGTTCAAGCCATCTTCCACCAGTTTGAGCAGACGCTTGTTGGGTGCACGGCCATACAGAGCCATGTGGAAGAGGCGGTTGAGCGTGCCCATCTTCGAATAATCGGTTTCGACCTCGAGCTGTTCGATGTAGCCGCGGGCAGCCTGGATGTCTTCGGCGGTCAGCAGTGGGATCGATTGCCGCAAGGCTTCGGATTCGAGCAGGATGCGCAGCGCGTAGGCATCGGTGGCGTCTTCGTTGATCAGCGGGGCAACGACGGCGCCTTTGTGCGTCTCTACGCGAAGCAAAGACTGAGCTTCCAATTGGCGCAACGCTTCGCGCACCGGCATGCGGCTGACGCCGAACATCGTGGCCAATTCCTGTTGGCGCAGGGCGAAGCCTGCCGGCAGACGGCCGTCAAGAATGGCGGCGCGCAGCTTCTCTTCGATAACCCCGCGTGCCAGATGCGCAGGCGGTTGCTCGCTGCCGAGAATTTCCCGCAGAAATTGTTCTTTTTCAGCTCTGCGCATCGTGACTTCTTCTTCGCTGATCGGAGATTGGATCCAAGGAAACACTAGAGGCCGTATCCGGCCTTGTCAAACGGTGAAACATTTCTCGTCCGGTGGCGGCGGTGCGCATTCTACAAGGCTTTGCCGCGTTCATGTGCATGGGTGTTCTATCCTTTGGGCGATACGAATCGTCGGAAATCGGACGCCTCAGCAGGCATTTCGATGTTCGGACAGGCGGACGTTTGAAGTCATTGATTCGCAAGCCAATGATCGCCAGGTGCCATTATTTTCCTCCGTTGGCGCCTCGTCAGCGAGTACCTCCCGTCGAACCCTTGGAAGGACTGTCTTGGCGCCCGGCCCTCGTCTGATCAGTTTGCGCGCATGCTCTGCCAGCGTTTGCTGGGTGGTCACTTTAAGGGGGAGCCTCAACGGCCGGGTCGACAGCGTCTGGAAGAATTGGCCACCCAGCTCCGGACTGAGGTGCTCATTGGCGTCGCAACAGTTCAGCGGGCGCTTCAGCGATCGTTTGGCGAGCCAGCGCCTTGGGCGTGACCGGTGGATGAAGACCGTCTTAGTCGAGGGGCGGGCTGAATTCGCTAGGACGTAAGGGTGTTGATCCTCTTGAGTCTGGCCGGTGGCAGGCGCGGCGACATACCGTCGCGCGCCGCTCTCATCTCTTCGGCGAACTCCACTGCTCGTGTGAAACCCACGTTGCGCGGGCCGGCATCAACGCTTTGAGCTTTTAGATGTACCGTCCCGACACAAAATGCTGAACATCGTTGAAGCCTGGCGTCGACGCATGGCCCGGTGTCACGAGTGAGTCGATGAACGCCTCATCCTCGGCCGTGATCTTCACGCTCAAGGCTTTGGTGTAGCTGTCCCATTGCTCCTCGGTGCGCGGACCGACAATGGCCGAGGTCACGGCCTGATTGTTCAGCACCCAGGCAATGGCGAACTCCACCAGGCCCACTCCTTTCTCCCGTGTGTACTGCTGGAGTTTCTGCGCGATGTGCAGCGATTCGGTACGCCACTCGGTTTCCAGAATGCGCTTGTCCTGCCGTCCGGCCCGGGTGCTGGCATCCGGGGTGACGTCGGGCGCGTATTTGCCGCTGAGGACACCGCGAGCCAAAGGGCTGTAGGGCACGACACCCAGCCCGTAGAACCGCGCCGCGGTGATCTGCTCCAGCTCGGCCTGACGATTGACGATGTTGTACAACGGCTGGCTGATGACCGGTTTGTCGACCCCCAGACGCTGCGCCACATTCACCACCTCGGCGATGCGCCAACCCCGGAAGTTGGAGACACCCCAGTAGCGGATCTTGCCTTCGCGGATCAGGTCGCCGATGGCGGAAACGGTCACTTCCAAGGGAGTACTGTGGTCTTCCTTGTGCAGGTAATGGATGTCGATGTAATCAGTGTCGAGCCGACGCAGGCTGGACTCGATTTCGTTGAAAATGTGTTTGCGATTCAGGCCGCTGGTATTGGGTGCCGTATTGCCGGAGCTGCTGCCGACCTTGGTCGCCAGAACCCACTCACTGCGGCGGCTGGCGATGGCCTCGCCGACAATCTCTTCAGAGCGCCCGGCGTTGTAGACGTTGGCCGTGTCGATGAAATTCACGCCTTCGTCCCAGGCCTTGTCGATAATGCGCAGCGACTCTTCGGTGCCGGTCTGCACGCCAAACATCATCGAACCCAGGGTCAGCGTCGAAACCTTGAGGCCGGATTGGCCAAGAATGCGGTAGTTCATTGCTCGATATCCTTCTCGTCGGTAAGGGGAAATCAGGACAGTCTGCGGCAAGCTTGCAAGGGGTCTCGTAAAGGCCTTTCAGACCGACAACTCTTGGCCGGACATACTCGCCTGTTTTTGAAGGCTTTGAAAAGTGACAAATGGCCTGGCCTTCGCATAGGTGATCGCTGGCTGAGCAATGACACGCTTCTCGCTGGCGGACGAGAGCGCTAGCTACAACGTGACGTCAGCGCTGCTGAGCCGGGCATGACGCCCCGCCATGAAACACAACGTCCCACCTATCGCGGTCAGACCCGCCAGCACATAAAACATCGTTGGCGCGCGCGTGTTGATCAACAAATAGCCGCAAATGACCGGGCTCATGGCTCCGCCGAATGCTGCGAGGTTCTGCGCGCCCAGATAGCTGCCGCGCAAGTGCTCTGGAGCGATGGTGTCGACGAACAGATACTCGGCGGGATAAATGATCATTTCGCCCAAGGTGAATACGAACATGGCCGCACACCACGCCAAGGTCGTCCCGGCAACGCTGAAGCCAAGCAGACCAATGGCGAAGAGCGCGGTGCCCACGCAGATCCAGTAGGGCAATTGCTCACGCTTGAGGAAGCGGCCGATCTGGTACTGCATCGCAATCACGGTGATTGCGTTGCAGGCCAGTACCGCAGAGAGGATTTTCAAGGCCTGGTCCGACGTGTGAGTGACCAGCAAAAACTGGGAGAGGTACAGCGTGTACCGCCCGTGCACAATCGTGCTAAGCAAGCTGCCGCCCGTGAACTGGATCAGTATGCGGTCGCCCTTGAGCGTGGTCAGGGTATCGAAAAAACTCCGCGGCGCGTCCTCATGGCGTGCCGCCGTGGGCGGGATGCCGATCATCAGGAATATGCTGCCGAATGCGATAGCGCTGGCGATCAGGAAGGGCGCCAATGGCAACTGCCCGGCGATCACCACGCCCAGCATCGGACCGGTGGCGTAGCCGATGTTGGTCAGGGTGTAGCGCAGCGAAAAGACTTTGGCGCGCTGACCGATGGGCAGGTTTTCGCTGATGATCGCTTTGGACCCGATCAAGAACAGCGCCGATGCGGTTTCAGTGATCACCAGCGTGAGCGTCGTCAGGTAAAGGTTTTGAGCGAATGTCAGCAATGCGAAGCCAATCGAACTGGAAAGCATCGCCAGGATGAGCAGTTTGCGCTTTTCCAGACGGTCGATGACGTAGCCGCCGTATAACCCCAGCAGCGTCGCGAGAAACACGGCGATGCCCATCAACAGCCCGACATCCTGTTGGTCAAGCCCCAGCTTCGTGCTCAGAAATAGCGTCAGGAGGGGGCTGGTCATCGCTCGGCTCATGACGATAGTGAGCGAGCAGACCATCAGCCGACGAATGACGAGAGAATAAGTGGCCATTGTTGTCCTTAATCTTGTGCTCGGCGCTAAACCCTGTAGGAGCGCGCTTGCCCGCGAATGCGATTTGCCTCTGTCATTTGTGGCGTCTGACAAAACGTCTCGCGGGCAAGCGCGCTCCTACAGGTGGCCGCATTGCCACATCATCCATGAGGGTTTGCGCGGCTGATTTACTTGCCCTGATTCATCTCGGCCTTGCTCACGGCGCCTTGCTCAAGTTCCCATTTCTTCAGGATTTTGCCGTAGGTGCCGTCGTCGATCATCGCCTGCAATGCATCAGCGATGGCCTTGGCCAGCTCGGGGCTGGATTTGCTCACGCCCAGCCCAGTGAACTGCTTGGAAATCGCCTGCCCGATCGGCTTGTAGGTGTCTTTTTCTTGCGACATCAGGTACGGAATCGTTTCGCTGCCTTGCATCGCCGCGTCCAGACGCCCCTGACGCAGCTGCGCGCGTGCGTCGGCAGAACCCTCGGTACCGCTTACGACAATGGCGGGTTTGCCTGCCGCTTCACAGTGCTCCTTGCTCCACGCGGTGATTTCAGCCGGCCACGTGGTACGGCGGCTGGTGCCGACTTTCTTGCCGCACACGTCGGTCAATTGATTGAGCTCGGTGTTCTTGGTCAGGGTGTACAACTGAGGACCGCTGGTGAAATAGTCGATGAAGGTCACCGACTTCTGGCGCTCGGCGGTGTCGGTCATGCCCGAGAGAATGATATCGAAGCGTTTGGTGACCAAGCCGCTGACCATTTGTTCGAAGGCCGTTTCCTGCCATTTGATTTTCACGCCCAGGCGTTCGGCCAAGGCACTACCCAAGTCGACATCGAAGCCGGTCAGGGTGTTGGTGCTGGTGTCTTTGAAATCCATCGGCGGATAGTTAGGGACGATCGCTGCGGTGATTTCGCCTTTTTCCTTGATGCTGGCGGGCAAGTCGGCAAACACCAGTGGCGACGTCATCAGGCCAGCGAGCAGCGCGGGGAGGATCAATTTTTTCATGGTCGTTCTCGTTTGTTCTGGTTTAGGTGCGAACGGCAGAAATGAAGCTTTGGGTTCTTGGGTTTTGTGGGCTTATTAGTATGTCTTCGGGGCTACCGGCCTCCACAATCTGGCCTGCGTCCATGAACACCATGCGGTTGGACACTTCCCGGGCGAAGCCCAGTTCATGGGTCACAACGATCATGGTCATGCCGCTGTGCGCGAGGTCTCGCATCACCGACAACACTTCGCCCACCAGCTCCGGATCAAGGGCAGAAGTGGGTTCGTCGAACAGCATCAGCTTGGGCCGCATTGCCAGCGCGCGAGCGATTGCCACGCGCTGCTGCTGGCCACCGGAAAGTTCGACGGGATAGGCATCGCGTTTGTCCGCCAGACCCACGCGGGCCAATAACTCAAGGGCTTCTTCGTTAGCTTCCTTAGGGGAGCGCTTGAGCACCTGAATGGGCCCCTCGATCACGTTCTGCAGGGCCGTCATGTGGGGAAACAGGTTGAAACGCTGAAAGACCATGCCAGTGCTTAGCCGCTGGCGTGCGATCTGCACATCGGTCAGTTCGTGCAATTTGTTGCCGACGACGCGGTAACCCACCAATTCGCCATCGACCCAAAGGCCGCCCTTGTCGATCTTTTCCAACTGGTTCACACACCGCAGCAAAGTGCTCTTGCCCGAACCCGACGGGCCGATGATGCACAGCACTTCGCCTTGTTCGACCTCGATGCTGACATCTTTCAGGGCGTGGAACTGATCGTAATATTTGTTCAGGCCCACGGCTTTGACGATGGTTCTCATGTGGCTTTTGTTCATGCGCAACTCCAAGGCCTGATTTACGAACGCTTGCCGGCACCGCGAGCGAAACGACGCTCCAGTCGGCTTTGGCCGAACGACAGCACCGTGACCACCGCCAGGTACCAGATACCGGCGACGATCAGCAGCTCCATGACCCGGGCGTTGGCGTAGTAGATGTTTTGAGCGTTGTGCAGCAATTCGGAGTACTGGATGACGCTGGCGAGGCTGGTCATCTTCACCATGCCGATGAACTCGTTGCCCACTGGCGGGATGATCACGCGCATGGCCTGGGGCAGGATCACCCGACGCAATGCCTGCAAGCGCGGCATGCCAATGGATTTGGCCGCTTCGTATTGGCCGGTGTCCACCGACAGCAGGCCGGCGCGTACCACTTCGGCCGTGTAAGCGCCCTGGTTGATGCTCAAGCCCAGCAAGGCCGCGACGAAGGGCGTCATCACGCTCACCGTATCGAGTTCGAACAGGCCGGGAACGCCAATGACCGGGAAGATCAACGCCAGGTTGAACCACAGCAGCAGTTGCAGAATCAGTGGCGTGCCGCGGAACAGCCACGTGTAGGTGATCGCCACAGAGCGCAGGATCGGGTTGGCCGACATGCGCATGATGGCAGTGATCA
The DNA here is from genome assembly GCF_029841165.1 of Pseudomonas sp. GD03842. Classification (NCBI taxonomy): domain Bacteria; kingdom Pseudomonadati; phylum Pseudomonadota; class Gammaproteobacteria; order Pseudomonadales; family Pseudomonadaceae; genus Pseudomonas; species Pseudomonas sp. GD03842. The sequence continues at coordinate 13,992 of NZ_JAOCEA010000022.1, forward strand.
CACCGAACACCACCCCCAGCGCCATTGCCAGGATCGACATGACGATGGTGTTTACCAAGCCCCACAGAATCGCTTGCGATGTCAGGAATTGACCGATGTATTCCCACTCGATCTGACCGTTGGCGAAGGCGCGGGCCAAGCCAGCCAACGCGATGACGATGAGGGTGGCGAAGAAAATGCGCCCGTAATAGCGACGCGGGACGTGTTCGTACCGCGTGATGTCGAACTCGTTTTCGGCCTTTTTGCGTTCGGCTTGCAGGTGCTCTGCCGGGTTCTGATTCATGGTGTATCTCCGAAGCGTATACAGGCCGTGGTGTTCGATTTCAGCGTGTGATCGTCAGGCCATTCGGTGAGTGTTCGGGCACGCATTCGAGGCTGGGAGTTCGCTGAGAGTGAGGGCAGTCAAACATTACGCTCCGCTCTAGAACGACGGGCATCTGGTGAACCTGCGCGGCATACAGCTGCGCGAGAATGCCTGTCGAACATCGCTTATCGAGCCTTGAGGTCCTGATCGAAGTGTCAGGTTTTATTGGCTGAAATCAACAATGGCGTCATTGATCAGGGCGTGGTGCAAATGGTTGCCAATCGCCATTTTCTATGTTCATCATTGTTGATCGGGCATGTTTTTGTTGTGGGTCAAAGCCTGTTGAATGTAACGGGCGAGGTAAATAAGCATTATGGAAACTCCACTTTCCACTTCTGGAAACGTGCCCCCCAAGCCGGGAATCCGCCCACCCTTGTCGCTCAGCGGAATGGACTTCAAACTGCTGCGCGTCTTCCAGGCCGTCGTCGAGGCCGGAGGCTTCAGCGCCGCGCAAAACGAGCTGAACGTGGGCCTTGCCGCAATCAGCAAGCAAATTTCCGACCTTGAGATTCGCATCGGCATGCGTCTGTGTACGCGGGGGCGGGAAGGCTTTCACCTGACCGAAGAAGGCAAACTTGTCTATCAGGCTTCGATCGAATTATTTGCGTCGGTGGATACTTTTCGCGACCGCATTAGTTCGGCGCAACATGAGCTGATCGGCGACCTGAGTATTGGTGTAATCGACAGCACTGTGTCCGATCAAAGTTCGCCGTTAATTGCGGCCCTCAGAACAATGCACGATGACGCCCCCAAGGTCAGATTGCGTCTGCTGGCTTCGCAACTCGATGAGATAGAGCGGGGTGTAGCCGAGGGCAGGCTGAACGCGGGGGTCATTCCCGTGTATCAGCGTCGTGAAGAGTTCGACTATTTCGAGCTGTATGACGAACGCTCCCACGCTTACTGTGCGGTCGGCCATCCATTGTTTTCACTGGATGGCAGTGCGTTGAGTGTCGACTGCTTGCGCCAACATCAAGTCATCAACCACCGGTATGCGATTCATCGCGACAAGGCCAGTTTCGTCAATTACGACAGCCAGTCCGCCTCTGCCTCGCAAGTCGAAGCCGTGGCCATCCTGATCCTCACAGGCCGCTTCATCGGTTTTTTGCCTGAGCATTACGCCCGCTCATTGGTGCGCGATGGCCAACTGCGTGCATTGCGTCCTGACATGATCCACCTGAGCACACCGTTCCACCTCATCGTGCGCCAGAACGCGCCGCGCAGCCCGTTGGTCAAGGCGTTCGCACGGGCGCTCGGCGTGGATTTGAAGCGCGGAGCTTGACGATTGATCGGGTCGTTCGGCCGCAGCGTCAACGCCTCGATCATTCAGCTCCCATAACCCGGCAGTCCCCAATCCTGAAGAGGGAATTCAGCCAACGAGCCCAGCATCAGATCCGCATGGGCGTACTGCGAAACCGGCATGTGCGAATCCGGCACGGCGACGGCGTACATGCCAGCCGTCTTGGCGGCCGTCACACCGAACGGGGAATCTTCGAATACCAGGCAATCCTTCGGATCGACCCCCAGCAGGCGGGCGGCAGTCAGGAAGATATCGGGTGCAGGCTTGGCGGCCGTGACGTCCTGATGATCGGCGGTCACTACATGGTGGAACAGGTCGAACCATGAGCGGTGGTTGCCGGTCTTGACGTGGAAATAATGCAGCGAAGAACTGGTGCCAACGGCAATCGGAATGCCGTGGGCGGCGAGATGGCGAACCAGCGCCTCGGCGCCATGCATCGGTTGGGCGTGGGGAAAGCGCTCATCGAGCATCGGTTGGCGGACGGTGAGAAACTCGTCGGCCGACATCGGCAGGTTCAAAGCACTGATCACGTAGTCGGCAAAATCCCGTGAGCCACGGCCGATGGAGTGCTGTTTGATTGCCCAGTCGAACGTCTTTCCGTGCCAGTTGGCGATGGTATTGGTGACTTCGGTGTAAATCCCCTCGGTGTCCAGCAACAACCCGTCCATGTCGAAAATCACCGCTTTGATCGGCCCTCTGGCCTTTTGCGTGTCGCTCATCTGATCCATCCCGTGTTCGGTTTGACGTCCAGCCTAACCCCTGTGCAAAGGCTGTGGCTAGGGACGGCGGCTGCAAAAGGGGCCTTGCGATGCTACCCTCGCCGGGCCCCGGACAGTGCAGAACCCTGTCCAATGCGTGGATCGCGACGCCGACACCCTTCGGGCCAGGGAAGGCGCCACCTCTCTTCAAGAACGGACATCTTCGAGTCGACACATGAAAAAATCAGTCAACATTGCCTTGGGCGTGGTCATCGTTGCAGGCGCCCTTATCACCGCTGGCGCCTGGTACACGGGCATCCGTCTGGAAGGTGTGCTGGGCGATGCGGTTGAACAGGGCAATCAGCAAATCCAGGCGGCATTGGTCGGTCATGAAGGCAGCGCCAGTGTCGAATTGGTTTCGCTGAACCGCCATTTCTTCACCAGTACCGCGCATTACAAGGTCACCTTTCAAGCCCCCAGGTTCAATGAGGGGCAACCAGTCGTGCTGCTTTTTCAAGACAACATCGAGCATGGCCCTTTTCCCTGGAGCCGGGTGAAAAAACTCGATCTGGTGCCAGTGATGGCGGCCAGCAACCTGGTGCTGGAGAAGAATGCTTTCTCGGAAAAGTGGTTTGAAATGACCTCTGGCCAGTCTCCATTGACCGGCCAGTTCAGCATGGGCTACGACCGTGCTGCCCAAGGCCGGGTCGAGCTGTTGCCCTTTCAGTTCGACAGCCAGAATGGCTCGATCAAGTTCTCCGGTTTCACCCTTAACGCGACAGGCACGGCCGATGGCGAAAAGCTGGAAGCCAACGGCGTGCTGAGCAAGCTTGATGTGACCGCGACCTCTGAGGAGGGCCCAGTGCATCTGCTGCTCGACAACGTGACCTTCAACACGGGTGGCACGAAGGGCCAATCCGGCTTCTATCTGGGCCACAGCGATGCCAAGGCATCTTCGATGACGTTTCAGGCGGCCAACCAGCCTGCCGTGGAGCTGAAGGATTTCGTCAACACCAGCCTGCTGCAGGAAGTCGAAGGCAAGCTGGCGGCACAGGTGACCTACGACATTGCCAACATCCGCTTCAACGGCAAGGACATCGGCTCCTCGCAAATGCTGTGGAAGTTCACCAATTTTGACGTGGCCTCGACCAAGAATCTGCTGCAGTTCTACCAGGATAAAATTCAACCTCAAGCTCAGGCCGCCTCGGCCACCGGCCAGCGCTATACACCGCACCTGAGCCCTGCCGATCAAGCGCTGGTGCAGGCCGAAATGAACAAACTGCTGGCCGCCAAACCGCACATCGAACTGGAAAAGCTGTCGCTTAAAACCGCCAGCGGCGAGAGCCGCTTCACCTTGTCGATGGATCTGAGCAATCCGACCTCCCTCGATCAGCCGGGCTCCGTGCTGCTCAAGCAACTGTTGACCAATCTCGAGGCGAAGCTGGTGTTGTCCAAGGGCTCCATCAGGGACCTCGCAACGCTACAGGCTCAGTCGGCCGGCATTACTGATCCAGCGGCCGTCGCGCAGAATGCCCAAGGCGCGGCAGACTCCGTCGGCGGTATGGCGATCATGTTGCAGTTGGGCAAGGTCGAGGGCGACAACATCGTCTCCAACCTGCATTACGCCGACGATGTGGTGGACTTCAACGGTGAAAAGATGAGCGCTCAGCAATTCGCCGCTGCGATGATGGGCAAGTTCGTGATGCTCAACCGCGGGTACTGAACTCATACCGGCGGCTGGCGTGCGATTTCAGTGGGGGCCTCGTGGCCCTCGCGTTCCGGTTGTACCGTGCGTGATGACATTTCTGCCCGCAATTGCGGCAGGCATTGCGGGTACTGCTTGGCGACGAAGCTGATCAGCCGCTCGCGCATGTGGCACCTGGCGTCCCAACTGCGGGACGAGTCCGCTGAACTCAACAGCACGCGTAGTTGCATGGCCTTGTCGGTCGTGTCCGTCACTTGCAACACGCACACGCGGCCGTCCCACAAGTGCGGGATGTCCTTACAGATACGTTCCGCTTCCTCTCGGAGTTCTTCGAGCGGAAGGGCGTAATCAACCCAGAGGAACACCGAACCGATGAGGCTTGAAGTGCTCCGCGTCCAATTCTGAAATGGCTTCTCGATGAAGTACTGCAGCGGAATCACCATTCGCCGCTCGTCCCATATCTTCACCACGACATAGGTGCCGCTGATTTCTTCAATGCGTCCCCATTCACCCTCGACAATCACCACGTCGTCTAGCCGAATGGGTTGAGAAATCGCGATCTGCAACCCAGCGATCAAGTTCCCCAGCACCGGTTTGGCAGCAAAGCCCGCGGCCAGCCCCGCTAACCCCGCCGACGCCAACAGGCTCGTACCAATCTGCCGCACAGGGGGAAAGCTCATCAGGATCAGCCCCGTGCCGAACAGCAACACCAGCACGTTGAGGCACCGTACCAACACCCGCACCTGCGTCTGAATACGCCGGGCTTGCAGGTTGTCCTCGATGTCCAGAGGATTGCGAATCGCCACGGCTTCACCAATCGCTTTCACGCAACTGAGTGCAAGCCACGTGAACCCCGCCACCACCAACATCCCATTCAAGTGACGCACGCCCTTGATCAACATCAAGTCGTCGGGCGCCGCAGTCCACACTGTTTGCAGCGCCAAAAGAGGGATCAGCCAGCGTGTTGGCGCTTCGCCGCGGTAGATCAGTTGCTGGGCGAAAACGAAGGGCCGAGACAAACGTCGAAGCCCCACCAATGCAATCCACCGCGCCAACAGCGCAATGCACACGGCCGCTGTCGCGACGACCAACGTGTTCAGCCAAGGCAACGGCAGCGCGTTCAGCCACGTGTCCGGAAGTACGTGTTCCATAACATTCACTCGCGAGGAAGACGGTTCAAAGACAAGAGGTGTGAACCCTTGAAGCGGGCAAACGTTCCCGCGGTGAGAGGTGGATTGAGTCGATCCAAGGGCGTTGGAGGGGGCTTAGCGGAGTGGTGAGGATGTTCAGGGTGAGGCTTCACCGACTGTATCTCGCGACAGGCCATAAGGCTGGAAGTCGCAGATGATCCGGCGGTCGGGCAGGGACTCGCTTAAAAACGCGCTTTTGTATTCACATCTGAGGCCGATCGAAGTGCCTATTTCCTAGGACTGCAAACCTTTCGGAAATCACCTACGGCTTGAGATGTAAGGGCCTGCTTCATCGATTCCTCAGGTTTGGCATAAACGCAGCCCGAAGAGAGCGGTTCAGCTCAGTCTCGATACGTTTGGACGCTCTCGTCCCATCAGTCCCTGCACGGAACGCTGCTCGCGATGATGCCCTACCGAATTCATGAAGCCGATTTAGAAGTCCCTGAAAACTGGCTCGATCAAACCATCAATATTTTCAGACTGCCTGCTGTAGCAAGCGCGAAAGAAGCCAGCTTCGTCATCAGTCGTGATTCGATCGACAACGCCGGCGCATTTGCTGACTACGTTGCCGGCCAGTTGGCCAGCGCCGAACAGCAGCTACCGGGATTCAGCCTCCTGCAGAAGTGGGACTTCGAACTCAACGGGTGTCCCGCCGCGCTAGTGGACTACACCTGGGAAAGAGAGGGCCACTCACTGATGCTGCGCCAAGTGTTCGTTGAGCACGGAGCAGCAGTACTGATCACCACGCTGACAACGACCGTCGATGATCTTCCGCACCATGAGATGGCCTGGAGGAAGGTCATGCACAGCTTCACCCTGCGGCCCGCATCCCCCGATAACGCCTAACTGGTGGCGAATGATCAAGCGGTCAACGCCAGTGAAAACTCGTGGCCGGCTGCGCGCGTCGGCGATGAAATAGCACATGGCTTCGGCCTGGCGGCCATGGTCGCTGGCGCCGTTGTCGGAGCGCTGATCGGCGCTGCGGTGCTTGCAGCCACCGCTGCAACAGGCGGCTTGGCCATCGCCATCATGGGCGGCGTAGTTGCCGGTGGAGGGTTGTCCACCCTCCAGGTCGTCAAAGGGCTTGGCGCATTGTTCAACTGGCCCGAGCCCACAACGGGAAAGCTGATACGAGGAAGCGCTGACGTCTTTATCAATGGCCGTCCTGCCGTACGCGCAGGGGATGACGCAGCGGCTTCCTGCACGGGACTGGCCCTCAATCATCCCCTGTGGCCGTTTCAGGTCACCGTCGCCGAGGGCAGCGCGACGGTCTTCATCAACGGCAAGCCCGCTGCCCGGGTGGGAAGCAAAATGGTGTGCGGCGCGCACATCAAAGCGGGTAGCGAAAACGTGTTCATCGGCGGGGCAACGATGTCGGTTGCGTTCGTCCTTGATATTGAAGGCTGGATGAAGTCCGGCTTGGAGATACTGGGACTTGCGTCCTTAGGAATGGCTGCTGTGCTCGCCGCGATGGTGGGTGCGACAACACTTGCAGGAATGGTTGTTGCGAGTGCTGGAGCCATGGGCGGGATGGTCCTGCTCGGAGACTTAGGTGACCGGCTTGGGCCTGGTTACCGCGACCTGCTGCAGGGTGTGGCGGGGATGATGTTGTTAGGGGCGGGGCCGAAGGCTGCGAACGTGGCTAAACCGCATGTTAAGCAGGCGGTGCTCTACAAGCGCTACGTAATCCGCGACCTACGAGAAGAGCCGGTGGTTTTCGCTGAGGGGTGGATTCGCGAGTTTACGTTTCGGGACGTGAATCAATTGGCCAGACCTTCCGCCCTGGCGGACCGTAATCACCTTACTCTGATAGCTAAGCTAGTGGAATTTAAAATACTAAAGTACTCCAAGCCACATCCTAATGGAAATATGGCCACCGCGCATGCAGAGGTAGGAGTAATCCAACAGGCTTATGAAAAAGGGCTAACCAGAGGTGCGGATATGACGATGAACGTCACAGGCCGAAACGTGTGCAGTTTTTGCAAAACTGATTTAGTCGCTATGGCGAAGTCGGCCGAGCTCAAATCACTTACCATTTACGAGCTTCATGATGGATACATACTCCGTTGGGAGCAGGGAATGGGAAAATTTCTGAGGAGCAAAATCGAATGAAGTTTCTAATATCGTGGACACTTTCAAGCGGCGGAAACACCACTGGGGGGCATAATGATGTCGAAGGATGGGACGAGGTGCTGTGCCGCCTGGAATCAATGAAGCTACATGCAGGCTCGATGTGTCTAGAGTGGATGGACGCTCCGGAAACTGGTCCGTACAGTATGGACTTGATCGCTGATGATGGTCGCTATTTGATAACTTTGCTGGAGGCTACGAGGGATGATTCTGAGGTGAGGTCTTTTACCAATCCCGCAGCGGTTGCAGAGATGGTATGTATGTTGGGTGATCTTTGGGATGCTCGGTATCTGACCAGTGATTTCGGATTGGTTCGCAACCTATTCAACGAGTTTTTTGAAACCGGTGACGTATCTCGCGAGGTGTTGAACTAAAAATCCGCTCGTATATACGAGGTTGCGCTCGGGATAATAAAACGCTGGTTTGGATAATCCCTCAAACGTCTATTCGAAAGCGAAACGCTGGCAGCCTCAGTTCAATCTCCAAATGGCAATATGGCCGATGCACATGCTGAATCAGGCGTGGTTCAGCAGGTATACAAGGCGGGATTGACCAGAAGAGCAGATATGGTGATGACTGTAACAGGAGAATATGTATGTGATTACTGTAAGCCGGATCTGGTATCGATGGCTATAGAAGCTTAGCTTAGTTCACTCTATATACATGAAGCCGCATCAGGCAGGATCCTTTTCGATATCTGGAATGAAAAACTCTAGGTGGGGAATAACAAATAAATTTCTTTATATCTTGGGTCATCCCCAATAATGGAAAAATCGACGGAGGTTCCAGCTACTCTACCGCGTGGGAGGATGTCTGGCGTCATCTAAGTCGGTTGGAATTTTGCTCAGGCTCAATCTGTTTAGATCTCGTGGATGCCCCTGACATCGCACCCTACAGCTTGAGTGTCGCGGCTGACAGAGGAAACTACCTTGTCACCCTATTGGAGACTACAGAACACGACTCCGAGGTCAGAGGGTACTCCAACCCAACGGCAAGCGCGGAGGAGGTGGATATCCTAGGTGACTATTGGGATGCTCGGCATCTGACTTGCGATTTTGAATTCGTCTGCAGAATGGTTGAAGAGTTTTTTAGAACCGGCGACGTTTCAAAATATTGGCTCAATTAACGACCCCGCCCTAAAAGAATACTGTAGAAACCCTTCAGAAAACCCTAAAATCCGCGCGCCGACAACGGCACCAATAACCATAGCCGCCAGGCCAGAGTTCAGGGACTAAAAAATCGGCTTCATGGTGCGGCAGGGCATGATCGCGATCAGCGGTTCCAGTTCCGGGAAGGTGTAATCATCGTTCTAGAGCTCATTCGAACGCCATCGAGAGGCCGCTTGCGTAGCGGCTAACGGTATTGTCTAGCTCAAGATGTTTGTTCACCCCATAAGTTGTCGCAGACGTCGTGGCCGGTGGATTCCAAAAACTCTGGTGTTTTGAAAATTTCACCCTTCATTGCTGTTGCGCGAAAAAAACGCTTTCAAATCCTCATCAATTTTCGGTCTATTCCCTTCGCCGTTGCCGTCCACTTTGCTCGCACCACCAGAATTCAAATCCAGTCGTGCTGTGTCGATATCGGCTTTCTCGCTGGCGTGAGCTTTGAACGAAACGCATGAAATGGTGATCCTGCCATCGGCGTTCATTTCGAGGATGCTTTCGCCGCAGACAAGACGAATCTGTGAGCCTGCTTCAATCAGATATCGGGTGCTGATGCTGTCGGATTTTGTTCCACCCACCTGCAGTCGATCGTTGCGCTTTACGGCCCTCGTTCGATCCTGGCCAATCCTCACCTGCTCATCATTTCCCACACTTTTGGTGCGATCGTGCCCCACCGAATGGCTCTCGTCGACCTCGACCACGATGTCCTGATTGCGCTCGGCGTGGATGTACAGTTGCTCTTCGCCCTTCTTGTCCTCCATGCGGATTTCGTTGAAGTTCGCGGGGGTGCCGCCTTTGCTGGAGCGGCTTTTGGTGCCGCTTTGCGTCGCATTGGCAGGGAGGTCATAGGGCACGGGCTGTTCTGCGTTGTAAACGCGCCCGGTGATGATGGGGCGATCCGGATCGCCTTCGAGGAAGCTGACGACGACTTCCTGGCCGATGCGTGGAATGTGCACCGAACCCCAGTTTTTTCCGGCCCAGGCTTGCGAAACGCGAATCCAGCAGGAGCTGTTTTCGTTGGACTGGTCGTGGCGGTCCCAGTAAAAGTGCACCTTCACGCGACCGAAGGCGTCGGTGAAGATTTCTTCCTGCTCGGGGCCCACAACGATGGCAGTTTGTGGACCTTTGACGATTGGCCTCGGGGTGATCGGCAGCGGGCGGAAACTCTGGTGAGCGGCGATGCAGGTCAGCTCGCTTTCAAACTGCAGTTCGCTATTGCCCTGGCCGGTTTCCAGACTTTCCTGAGTGACCGTGTAGCGCGCTGTAACGATCAAGTATTCACGGTTCTGATCCTCACGGCTAAAACCATTGAGTCTGAACACGTGCCCTGCGCCGAGCCCGCGTGCGTTGCCTTTCAGTTTGATACGCTCGTGCAGGCTCTGAATCGCCTCGATTCGGGTGCGCGCGTAGTGTTCGCCGTCCTCGCTTTGCACGTACGTCCCCGGGTAGTCGAACAGCGGATAGTCGCCAGCCGTATGCGGACGAGGCATGGCTGAACGCACGTCGATACGCGCGCTTGGGCGTTGAAAGTCGTAGTCGTTCAGCTCAAGGGAACCGGGCTGCACTTCCTGCGCCAGGTGCCAGCCGCTGATGTGGTCGCGCTCCCGGTGTTGGCCGTCCGGATGATAAAAAGGCACCGATTCATAGCCGGGTGGGGCCTGATGGGCGCCGTAGGCGTCGGCCAGGACCAAGACATGGCGATCCTCTTCCTGCCGGAAAAAGTAATAGATGCCTTCCTGCTCCATCAGTCGGCTGACGAAATCGAAGCTCGTTTCCCTGTACTGAACACAGTATTCCCACTCACGGTAAGGGCGACTGAGGGCATCTTCGAAATCCGAGAAGCCCAAATCGCGAAACACCTGCTTGATGATTTGTGGGATGGTCAGGTGCTGAAAGATCCTGCAGTCCGACGTGCGAGTCAGCATCCACAGCCATGGGCGCAAAGTGACCTGATAGCTGGCGAACTGGCCGACATCGACACCCTGACTGCACCGCGCCACTACCCCGTGAAAGTAGCGGTTGCCTCCGCCCCTCGACTGCATGGACACGCTCATGGGTTTGCCGAGTAATTGGTTGAGGTCGATGGCGTTGTTTTGGGATATCAGTTCAAGGTCATAAGCGAACAGCCGGCCCAATTCTTCCTTGCCGTCCAAGCGCTTGAGGATCAGAACGTCCGGACCCAGAGGGCTGCTGACCGGCGCCAGGCGGGTGAATTGCGTAAATTGCATGGTTTATCTCTTGATTTCCGGGATCAGCGCGTTCGCCAGCGCATGCACGAGGGGTCGCATCAGGCCCCGACATCACTGAACTGGTAAGCCAATTGGTTATCTCGCTCACCGATCATGACCCGCGCCATTGGCTTGCCATCGAGCAGGCGTGTCAGGAACTCGCGGCTCATGTCGGGGAGTAAGGTGTTTGTCAGGATCGTGTCGATCATTCGGCCACCGCTTTCGGTCTCGGTACAGCGCGAAACAATCAGCTCGACTACCTCGTCCTCGTAGTCGAACGCCACCTTGTGCGTTTTTTCCACGCGGTTTTTGATGCGGTCGAGCTGCAGGCGGGTGATGGCTTTGAGCATGGCATCGCTGAGCGGGTAGTACGGAATGGTCACCAGGCGCCCAAGGAGCGCGGGCGGAAAAATCTCCAACAGCGGTTGGCGGAGAGCCTTGGCGATGGCTCCGGGATCGGGGACGTTGTTCGGCTCGCTGCATAGATGGGAAATCAACTCGGTTCCGGCATTGGTGGTCAGGAGAATCAACGTGTTCTTGAAATCGATCACGCGGCCTTCGCCGTCCTCCATCACGCCCTTGTCGAAGACCTGGAAGAAGATCTCATGCACGTCCGGATGGGCCTTTTCCACCTCATCGAGGAGCACCACGCTGTAAGGTTTGCGACGCACCGCCTCGGTCAGCACTCCGCCCTCGCCGTACCCCACATAGCCCGGCGGCGCACCCTTGAGGGCGGACACGGTGTGCGCCTCCTGGAATTCGCTCATGTTGAGGGTGATGACATTCTGTTCGCCACCGTATAGGGCTTCCGCCAGGGCCAACGCTGTTTCGGTCTTGCCCACACCTGAGGTGCCCGCGAGCATGAACACCCCGATAGGTTTGTTCGGATCGTCGAGTCCGGCGCGCGAGGTCTGGATACGCTTGGCGATCATTTGCAGAGCGTGGTCCTGACCGAGGATGCGTTTGCTCAGGTGCCGGTCGAGGTTGAGCACTGTTTCCAGTTCGTTGCGCGCCATGCGGCCGACGGGAATACCGGTCCAGTCAGCGACCACCGATGCGACGGCCTGATAGTCCACGGTCGGCAGAATCAAAGGGTTTTCGCCTTGCAGAGCGCTGAGGCGGGATTGCAGGTCCACCAGCGTCTCGCGCAGCTCCCGCCTGGGTACGGCGCTTGAGGGTTGATCGGCGACCCCGGTGTTTTCGCGCAGTTCTGCGCGGATCGCCAGCAACTCATCGACCAGCGCCTTCTCCTCCGCCCAGCGGCTTTCCAGCGCCGTGAGCCGCGCCCGCTCCTCCATAAGCAACGTCTCGCTACTGCACTGACGAATGCCTGTGTCGATCCCCACCGCATGCTCTCGCGCGATGATCTGCAGCTCGGTTTCCAGCGCTTCGATGCGGCGGCGACTGTCGTCCACTTCCGCCGGTACCGCATGCAGGCTGACGGCGACCCGCGCGCAGGCGGTGTCCAACAGGCTGACGGATTTGTCTGGCAACTGGCGCGTCGGAATGTACCGCTGGGAGAGCTTGACCGACGCTTCCAGCGCTTCGTCGAGGATCTGGACCTGATGATGTCGCTCCATGGTCGAAGCCACGCCCCGCATCATTGACACCGCTTTGGCTTCCGACGGTTCGCTGACCGGCACGACCTGGAAACGACGGGTCAGCGCTGGGTCTTTCTCGATGTACTTCTTGTATTCACCCCAGGTCGTCGCGGCAATCGTGCGCAATGTGCCACGTGCCAGAGCCGGCTTGAGCAGGTTCGCTGCATCACTTGTGCCCATCGCGCCGCCCGCGCCGACCAGCGTGTGGGCTTCGTCGATGAAGAGAATGATGGGCTGGGGCGAGGCCTGGACATCTTCGATGACCTGACGCAGGCGCTGTTCGAACTCGCCCTTCATGCTGGCGCCGGCCTGCAATAGACCGATGTCGAGACTGCGCAGCTCTACCTCTTTGAGCGCTGGGGGCACGTCACCTGCCACCAGGCGCAAGGCGAACCCTTCGACCACTGCCGTTTTGCCGACCCCCGCGTCGCCCGTCAGGATCGGGTTGTTCTGACGACGACGCATGAGAATGTCGACCATCTGCCGGATTTCTTCATCGCGCCCGACGATAGGGTCCAGCTTGCCGTCACGCGCCTGCTCGGTCAGGTTGACGGTAAAGCGCTTGAGCGCGTCCTGTTTGCCCATCGCACTCGGCGCTAGGGCACCACGCGCATCGCCTGGGGTTGAGGCGATCTGGAGGCCGTCGCTGGCGCTCAGTGCGTTCTCCGGGGAGTCACCGACGAATTGATCAAACCTCTCGCTCAAGATCTCGACCTTGACCTTGGTGAATTCTGAGGACAACCCCAGCAAGGCATGGCGCAGCGTTGCCGTCTTGAGAATGCCCACGATCAGATACCCCGTGCGCACTTGGCTTTCGCCAAACATCAGGCTGCCGTAGACCCAGCCGCGTTCCACCGCTTCTTCGACGTGAGAAGACAGGTCGGTGATCGAAGTTGAAGCCCTTGGCAGGCGATCCAGCGCATCGGTGAGGTCACGGGTCAGCCTCGCTGGTTCGACGTTGAACTGACGCATGATCCGGTGCAGGTCCGAGTCCTGCAATTGCAACAACTGATGGAACCAGTGAGCCAGCTCTACGTAGGGATTGCCTCGTAGTTTGCAGAAAACGGTGGCGGCTTCGATGGCCTTGTAGCCAACGCTGTTGAGTTTGCCGAACAGCGCTGCGCGGCTAATCTCACCCATGTTCGGTGCTCCTAGCGTAAAGAGGGGACGACGTCACCACGTCGGGCGCTGTCGCGGTTGCCTGATGGGCGTACTGGCGATTGAGTAATAGGTCACGAGCGTCCCCCCCGGGTTGCCCCAGCCAGGTGTCGAAGCCGAGACGCAACTGACCGTTCAATTGAAAAACCGGGGCGTGGGAGTGTCGAAGCACCAGATTGAGGTCCCAGTCCATCTCGCGCCCCATATACTCATCGACCCACGCCGCGAGATGGCCAAGTGGCTTACCCCCGGGCAGCATGGCTCGGTATTCGTCGAGCGTGAGCGGTCCCAGACGGATACGAAACTTGTGTTGCCGATCCCACACATGGCTCCCGAGGCAAAAGTCGACACCCAGTTGATGGGCGCTGATACCGAGACGGTTGCGCTCCGGAACGTCCAGCCACTGACCGATGTACTCCTCGATTTCCACTGGCAAGCCGAAATAGCTTTCCAGAATGGCCTTGAGCCCGTCGGGATAGCGGGTTTGCGCCGCAAGGTGCCCGCTGAAATGCAACGTGGCAGTCTTGGGAATGAGCCCCTGGCCCAGCAAGCCAGGCATGCCGCGTCCGCTGATAGCGGCGAGTCGCGCAGACCAGTAGTCATCGTCGGGACGGTCATGACTGACGGTCGGTCGCGCTTCGGCCCAAGCCCTGTAGAACAGGCTCAGCAGGCGATGATGGAACACATCCAGAAAGCGTTTGCTGGTGCTGTCCGCGTGATTGCGCTGGCGCTCGCGTATGTACTCGGTCAGGTGCAATGGCAATGGGCCGTTGGGGCCGCCAAGGCCAAAAAAGAATTGCTCCAGGCGTGCGGGTTGGTGGTTCTGCGCTGGGGTCAGTGCGGCCAGCGTGGAAGGCGCGAATGCACAATCGGGCTGCTGAGCAAGTCGCAATGGGTCATCTTTCAGACGCAGTGAACGGCCCAGGCGCGGCGATTCGGGGAATTCGCATTCGATTCGCCGCAGCGCCTGGAAAAAGTCATAGTCCCAAGGCGCCTCATGCATGTCAGCGAGCCTACTCACAGCGTCGGCCGCCTGCCAGGCGTGGCTTTCCATCGAGTGATCTCGCCGCGCTCGTGGGTGCGAATCACCGTCTCGGTAAAACTGTTGATAGAGACGTAGCGCGCCAGGAAGCGCTCAAGCACCGCACCCAATAAGAATACACCGGTGCCCCGGAAGGCGTTCTCGTCGAAAGTCAGGGTGATTTCCAAGCCGCGACCGAACCCAATGGGACCCTTCATCGGCAGGCGCCGTGTGCAAGGTTTGCTGCTGACATCGTGTAGCCCCTCGATCTGCAATTGAAGGGCAGGATCGTGATCATTGCCGTAGAGGCGCAGCAGTTCCCGCAAAACGGCCGCTCCCTGGCCTTTTTCATTCAAGGACAGGTAGTTCAAAGACAACTGGCTGATCAAACGCCAGGCGGTGCTGTCGTGTGCGTGGCTGGCACGAGGTCGGCTCGGCTCGGCGACACAGCGAATCGATTTGACCGGTGCACTGTCGGCCAGCGTGAAGTCGGTGTTGCCGCCTCCTACGTTCATGAAGAGGGGCAGGTCGCGGTTGGTGCACAGCGCAGTGATACCCAGTTGTCTCAAGTCGTGGCGATAGGGCGCTTGGCGACCGTCTACCAGGCTGACGAAGGTCTCACTCCCCACGTAAGGCGAGCGGTTACCGGTGCGGCGCTGTTCGCTGGGGAGCATGCGAGGCTCGCGACGCAACGTGTAAAAGGCCTTGCCCCGGCCGTATCGCGAGGGGTCACGTACCGCGTAAAAGGGCAGGAAGGGTTGTTCTGGCCCGGTGCCGTGACCGACGACGCCGGTCAGCGAATGGATTTCGAAATCAGTCGGCCGCGTGCGGTCGGCGATCACATGATGCTCGTTGACCCGCTCAGACAGGTGGATGCGGTCCACGCGACGCGGAAAAAGATTGATCGCCGGGGTGCAGAAGGGCACGAACTGTTGTGGTCCGACGTTGCCCTCCAACGTTGGGTCAAACCGCCCGAACAATACGATCAGTTCCAACTCCGCTCCCGAGCAGCGCTGTACGGCGCGCCGCAAATGGGTGAAGTTGACGAACAGATAGCGTTGGGGCAGCGCGAAGTATTCCTGCAGTAGCCGATAGCCCTGGAATGCCTGTGCCACGACGGGCATCGCGGCTTCTCGATCATCGAAGCCGCAGGGTTGCAGGGCGTCGCTCGGCAGGCGTTCGACCCAGTCTGCACCCGGTTGGCGAACGAACACCGCGCAGGCATTGCCCATCAGCTGTTCGTACAGGCGAAACGGCAGTTCGTCCGCGCCCTTCAGATACAGGGGAAGGTCGTCCAGGGCGAGGGTGTTGAACGGGATCTCGGCGCCGGTTTTCAGTGAAATGCGCAGGCCGGCCTTGGCGTCGGGTTCGCTGGCGGCGAGACGCCCGAGCACGGTGGCAGGATTGCCAAAATAATCAGCGCCGCCGAGGCTCAACGGCCACAGCGTCACCGGGTGAACGCTGCGGTATTCGCAGGCGGTCTGGGCATCGGGGCCGAGCGTTGCTCGCAGCACGCGATCACGGGGCAGGGTAAAACCGTCCTGCAGCGAGCCTTCTTCCGGATCGACCTGCATCTGCACCACGGTCATCGAAGGGGTGGGGGCAAGGTAATGCGGGTAGGCGATTTCCAGCAGGCTGTGGGTGAACGTCGGGTATTGGGCGTCGAGCTTCAATTGCACCCGGGCCGTGAGATAGGCAAAGCCTTCCAACAGGCGCTCGACGTAGGGATCGGCGCATTCGATGCCTGAGAGACCGAGGCGCCCGGCGACTTTCGGGTACTCCCTGGCAAACTCCGCCGCGCTTTCGCGCACGTGTTGCAACTCCTGGCTATAAAACTCCAGCAGGCGTGGATTCATGAACGTCTCCGCTGTTCGGCAGGCATGACGTGCACATGGCCGGATTCCAGATCCAGATCGGTGCGCAGCAAAAGTGGCAGCGCCAAAGGCTGCGCCCACAAGTCGCCCTCGATTTCGAAGCTCAGGGCGTTGTGGGTCATATGCTCAGGCGACGCCTGGGCGCGTACACGCAACGTGTGGCGCAGTATGCGTGGCTCATAGGTCGCAATGGCTCGGTGGATCAGACCCTCAAGAACGCGGACATCAACGCTCGACGAGCTGTTGCCCGCCAGCGCAGGCAAGCCGTAGTTGATCACCGACGTCGCGGCTGCCAGGTCCAAGGAACCTTCTACATTCAGCGACGAGGTGGTATTCAACAGCCAAGTCAGGTCACGTACTACCGATGCTTTGAGTCGAGTGGCCGACATGACCCGCTTGTCTGCGCCTTCCTGCAGGTTGGCGGGCTCTTCATCGGTGAGACGGTCCAGCAACGAAGGCTGCAGACGCTCGCGCACGTTCATTTCCAGAGGTAACGCCATAGGTCGGGCACCGAAAACGGAGTCGATAAAGGTGGTAGACGCCCCCGGCGAGAAGTACCGAGGGCGTCAACAATCAGCGTTTGGTGTTGGAGCGGATATTCCAGCCGTACTTGATCGGGCCCCCGTCCTTTGTGCCGTCGGCTTTCTGTGGCTGGTACTCCACCAGCACCTGCGCGAAGTTAAGGGTGATGGTTTCGGTGAGGCGATCATCGCCGCCTGAGCCACCGGTGGTCAGCGATGTAATCAGTACTTCTTCCAGGTTGATCACCAGGTATTCGACCTGGCTCTCCCCGCCGGCCTTGCGCACCGTCAAGGTGACCTTATCGATGTGCTTGCCGCTGGAGCAGTGCATCATCAGATTTGGCGTGGCCTTGTCGACGTACTTGGTCAGCGACAGGTCCTGAATGTTGACCTTGCCCGCTCCGCCCCCGCCGCCGACGTGCATGTTGCCGGACTGGGACATCCCCCACGTCCAGGCCAGCACATCGATTTCGTCCTTATGGGCCTGATCCATGGACTCGCCCTTGATGTCGCCAATCTTGATGAAAATATCAACAGCCATTTTTTCTCCCTTGTGGTCTTCACCACGTTGTGGTCAGTCGGAGTCGATGCCCGACTGTTTGTGAACGACACGCTCTTTTTTGAAGCGTGGGTTCCGCTATGCGCTTTTTGCCGAGGGCAGTCTGGAAACCAGCCGCAGCGAAACTGTCAGCCCTTCGAGCTGATAGTGCGGACGCAGAAAGAATTTCGACTGGTAATAGCCCGGTTTGCCTTCCACATCCTCGACTGTCACTTCTGCTGCAGCCAACGGATGCTGGGCCTTGGAGGTTTCGGTGGAATGCGCCGGATCGCCGTCGACGTAGTTCAGAATCCAGTCCTGCAACCAGCGCTGCATCTCGTCCTTTTCTTTGAAGGAACCGATCTTGTCGCGCGCGATGCACTTGAGGTAATGAGCGAAGCGGCAGGTGGCGAACAGGTACGGCAGGCGTGCCGCCAAGTTGGCATTGGCAGTGGCATCCGGATCGTCGTACTCGGCAGGCTTTTGCAATGACTGAGCGCCAATGAAGGCTGCGAAATCGGTGTTTTTCTTGTGCAGCAACGGCATGAAACCGTTCTTCGCCAACTCGGCCTCGCGACGGTCGGAAATGGCGATTTCGGTCGGGCACTTCATGTCGACGCCGCCGTCGTCGGTCGGGAAAGTGTGTGCGGCGAGATTGCGGACCTCGCCCCCGGATTCGACGCCACGAATTCGTGAGCACCAGCCGTAATGCTTGAACGAGCGGTTGATATTGACCGCCATCGCATACGCGGCGTTGGCCCACGTGTACTTGGCACTGTCGGCGCCATCGGTGTCTTCTTCGAAGGCAAAGGCTTCCACCGGATCAGTTTTGGCGCCGTAGGGCAGGCGCGCCAGGAAGCGTGGCATCGTCAGTCCGATATAACGCGCGTCTTCGGATTCGCGCAGCGAGCGCCAGCCCGCGTATTCGGGTGTGGTGAAAATTTTGCTCAGATCACGTGGATTGGACAGCTCCTGCCAAGAGCCCATGCCCATCACCGTCGGCGAGGCGGCTGCGATGAACGGTGCGTGCATGGCTGCGCAGGTTTTGGATAACTCTCCGAGCAACTCGACGTCCTGCGGCGACTGATCGAAGTAGTAATCACCCACCAGGCAGCCGTAAGGTTCGCCACCGAACTGCCCGTATTCTTCTTCGTACATTTTCTTGAAGATCGGGCTCTGATCCCATGCCGTGCCCTTGAATTTCTTCAGCGTCTTGTGCAGATCCGTCTTGGAAATATTCAACACGCGGATCTTCAGTTGCTCATCGCTTTCGGTGTTGTTGACCAGATGATGCAAGCCACGCCACGCGCTTTCGACTTGCTGGAACTCGGCGTGGTGGATGATCTGGTTAACCTGTGCAGTGAGT
This sequence comes from Pseudomonas sp. GD03842, assembly GCF_029841165.1. NCBI lineage: Bacteria > Pseudomonadati > Pseudomonadota > Gammaproteobacteria > Pseudomonadales > Pseudomonadaceae > Pseudomonas > Pseudomonas sp. GD03842. Next base: position 32,846 of record NZ_JAOCEA010000022.1, read on the forward strand.
TTGGCGTCAATGGCCGCAATGATCGCCTCGATGGAGGTGATGGCATCGCTGGCAACCAGATCGGTCTGTGCCAACGCCTGTTCGGCCAGCGTGCGCACTGCGGTTTCGACCGCTTCTCGAGCGCGCTCGGTCTTGGGTTTGAATTCTTGCAACAGCAGCGAGGCGAACGCATCGGCGTCTTCGGTCTGGCTGGCCTGTGGCTGATTGTCGTGCAGCAATTCGGTCATGATCGTTCGTCCTGATTAGGCCTTGGGCTCGGCTTCGTCGGGTTTTGGCGCACTGGCCAGGGCCTGCAACAGGGCAGGGTCCTTGATCGCTTTCAAGATGATTTCTTCGGCGCCGGTTTTGCCGTCCATGTAGGTCAGCAGATTGGCCAGTTGGGTACGGGCTTCCAGCAACTGACTCAGGGCATCGACCTTGCGAGCCACTGCGGCGGGGCTGAAGTCGCCCATGCTCTCGAACGTGATGTCCAGGCTCAGATTGCCTTCCCCGGTCAGCTCGTTCGGCACATGAAAGGCGACGCGGGGCTGCATGGCCTTCAGGCGGGAATCGAAGTTGTCGACGTCGACTTCCAGAAACTTGCGATCCGCCACCGCGGGCAGCGGCTCTGCAGGCTTGCCCGTCAGGTCGGCCATGACGCCCATCACGAACGGCAACTGGACTTTCTTTTCGGCCCCATAGAGCTCGACGTCGTACTCGATCTGCACCCGTGGGGCGCGGTTGCGCGCAATGAATTTCTGAGAACTGGTGTTCGCCACGTTGCTCCTCCTGGTCGCTCCTGCGACGTGATTGGTGTCATCGGTCTTGGCCGGTAACGGATTGCGGGTTCTTTGCTTGAAGGGGCGCACAGGCAGGCGCCCCGATTCATTCGGCTTCAGGGCCCCGCAAGTTTTCGAATTGGGACAGACCGTCGGGAATCAGATTGCGCACGATGGCGGCAAAGTCGCTGTGGACCAGGCTCTTCGCTCGGTTCAGCAGCAACGGCAGCGGGCTGGAAGGCTCGTGGCGGGCGTAGTAGCTGAGGATTTGCTCGAGGCTGCTGATTACCCCTTCTCGGTTGGCGATATCGCTGCACATGCGAGGCATGGTTGCGTTGATTTCGACTGCTGCGGTCTCTTGGGAACCCTCCCGCAGCGGGGCGAGGCGTTCCGGGGTGGACGCGTATTCGCCCAGAATCTGCAGGGCCTGCTTGAGCGGTTGCTTGAGTGCAGAGAGATCGACACCGCGCGCGGAGCCGACCTGACGTGAAACGAACTGCTCGATCGCATCTGCTGTGCTGTGGGCTTCCTGTAACGCTGCGCGCAGCTCGGACAAGTGTTCGGGGTCACTGTCACGCAGCGCGCCTGCCAGCTCGTTCGGCGTCAAGTGTTCGTCCGCGACAGCCTGCAAACCGCTGGCATGCAATGCCGCTCGCAGGCTGATCGGGCCTAGCGCACGCGATCGAGTCAGCAGGCTTTCGCGCAGCAACCGGATAGTCGTCTGGCATGCGATACCGGAAAGCACGTTGATGCGTACTGTGGGATCGTCATGGTCATCGGCCTCCAGTCGCGGGTACAGGGTGGACCAGTACTGACCGATCAGACCGTTAATCAGCGTCAGGCCATTGGCCAGCCCTTGAAAGCCGTGGAGGGCCAACGCGCTTTGCAGAAAAAAATGGGTGATGCGCAAGTCTTTGCTGCGCTGCAAGAGCGCGACGGAGAACTGTTCGATTTGCCGCCAATCTGGCGGTTCTGCGGGATGCACGGCTTCGCCCATCGTGCGCTCGGGCTTACCTTGGGCGTTGCGCTCCAGTTCTAGAAAGTCCGCGTCGTATTCCAAGTTATCGCCGCACGGAGAACTTGCGGAAACGGGTGCGAGCAACAAAAAACAATCCGCCAAGATCGATCTCCTTATCGGCGTGGGGGAACTCACTAACTGACGAAGAAACTTCCTACAAGAAATAAGGAAATGTCGTTCTAGCTGATCAAGCTTGATGGCAAGCGGGTATCGGTGAATTCGAAAAGTTGTTTATTTTTGTTGTGTAAGTTTCCGAATGTCAAGGTAAGCTATGCGCCGCTTCAGACAGATTCGTACACTAATGGGGTATGTAATTTCTCAGTGGTCGGCAGTATTTCTCGGGTTTTATAAGATGTGTAAGATTGTGTAAAAGAAGTTTAGAGTCTCCGTTTGCTGAATGAATCTTGACTGGTTCAATCTATCGAGAGCGCGGTTTTAAAGGGTCTCGGCGTTCAGGAGGCGAGTGCAGGGCGGCGTTGTGCCAATCGGATGGACCGGCGCTGCCTTCCGCCAAACGGCTGCGCATCATTTTGAAAAACTTTAAGCAGCAGGGCTCTTTAGCCATTAAGTCGCACTCGGCAATGACTAAATGTTTCCAGAGCAGGGATAGTTCCGTTGTTAATGGCATTACGCTAGTTATATACGTATGGCTGCTTTCAACCAGGCAACTGTGGGGGCGCGCTAGTCGGCACGTGTTCGGCGCGGGGCTGTTAGCACTGCCCCAAGCTTTACTCACACATTCACACTAAGACGAATTGAACTTTGAGCTTCTGTCCTGCCCCGTATGCAGTCGTGCCTACGAGCAGCCTTGTCCATAGAGGCATCGCTTCCTGAATGAGCGATAACGGAATAAGGGATAGCCAGTCAGTTCGTCATGAGGGCGCAGGATGTTTCAAAGAGTTGGATTGGCCGCCGCCATGGCGCTGTTGCTGATGGCGTGTTCCCGACACATAGCACCGCCGAACCCGTTTGAGGGGGCCACTGAAGCCTCCCGGGTTGTACTGCATTTTACCGCCGCTGACGGGCTTAACCCTGGTGGGAGCGGTCAGCCTGCGCCGGTTCGGGTGCGTCTTTTCGAGCTGAAAAACGCCGCGAGTTTCAATCGTGCCGACTACTTCGCCCTAGCGGAGCGAGCGCAGGATTCGCTGGGTAGCGACTTGGTCGATCAGGACGAAGTGCTGCTGCAACCCGGCCAGCATCTGACGGTCGAGCGGACGCTCGATGCCGCCACGCGGCGGGTCGGGCTGGTGGTTGGTTATCGTGAGCTCGACCAGGCGCTCTGGCGCGCTGTGCTCGATGTTCCCCCGCGCATGTCCCACGAATTCGAGATCGCCCTCGACACCCTGGCGGTCCGTACCACCCTGTCCGCCCCTTCAACTCACTCTGCTCACTAGGCATTCGGAGAACTCATGTCCTGGAATAATCGTGTGGTCTGGTCGGAAGGCATGTTCATTGGCACCCAACACTTTCAGCAGCATGACCGCTACCTGGAAAACCTCATCGATGCACGCAGTCGTCCTTTATCGGCAGGCGCTTGGGGGTTCTCCGAGTTGTTGCTGGATGAGGGTCTGCTAAGTCAGGGCAAGCTGGCGATCACCTCTGCACGGGGGCTGTTGCCTGACGGCACGCCGTTCAACATTCCCCATGACGACCTGCCTCCCGCGCCACTGCACGTCGAAAGCGGTCCGCGCGACGCCATTGTCTATCTTGCGTTACCGCACAAACGTGCAGGGCAGCGAGACACGGTGGATGAAGGCGAGGCTGTGGGAGGCGCTCGATTCATCAGCCAAGTGCGTGAAGTAAGGGATGACAATTCGCCGTTCGAAAACCGGGCTCCGGTGGCGGTGGGCGCGCGGGCGCTACGTCTGCTGACCGACACGGACGGGCTGGGCGAATATGCCGCCATCGGGGTCGCCCTCGTCTCGCAAAAATCGGCCGATGGCGCATTGCGCCTTGATCACCGCTACATCCCGCCGGTACTCGACGTTGCGGCTTCCAAACCCCTGGCGAGCTTTCGCAGTGAGCTGCTGGGCCTGCTTCATCAACGGGGCGAAGCGTTGGCCGGGCGGGTTGTCGCTTCGAGCGCTGGCGGCGTTTCGGAAATTGCCGACTTCATGTTGCTGCACCTGATCAACCGGGCCGAACCGCAGCTTCGTCATCTCAGCGAACTAAGTCCGCTGCACCCGGAGCGGTTCTACAGCGAACTGGTCAGTCTGGCAGGCGAGTTTGCCACGTTCGCCCAGGACGACCGGCGACCTCGAACCTATGGGCATTACAGGCACGATGCCCTGGCCGAGACCTTTGAACCGGTCATCCTCGCCTTGCGCGAAGCCTTGTCGATGCTGATCGATACCAAGGCCACGCCAATCGACATCGTTGAAAAAGCCTACGGTGTCCATGTCGCGATGCTGACGGACCGCACCTTGATCGATCATGCCTGTTTCGTTTTGGTGGTGCGGGCCGACATGCCCGGCGAGACCTTGCGCAGTCGCTTCCCTCAACAGAGCAAGATCGGCTCGGTGGAACACATTCGTGATCTGGTGAACCTGCAATTGCCGGGTATCAACCTGATGCCGTTGCCGGTGGCCCCACGGCAGATTCCGTTTCATGCGGGCTCTACGTATTACGAGCTGGATCGTGGCAGTGAACACTGGCAACAGCTGGCGCATTCCGGGGGCTTCGCCTTACACATTGCAGGCGAGTTTCCCGGCTTGAGCCTCGCGTTTTGGGCCATCCGGGGATAACGCACGATGCCTTCCAATCAAAACCCGTTCAACCACCCGATCTCCGGCGGCGATTGCTCACATTACATGCCTCGCCTCTACGACCTCGCTCCGCTGGCGCCTGAGTCCGGGAGACGCGCTTCGCCTGAATTATCGGCGTCTGCTAACCCATTGCCGCTCGGGCAGGCGCAGGGTCTCAATCCGCTGGAAGCCGCTGCCGGCCCTCTACTGGCCATGCTCACCCGCTTGCGCAGAACCGTCGATCACCCAGCGCCCGCCAGTTTGCGTGCCCAGTTACTGGGTGAACTGTGTGAGTTCGAATCGCGCGCTGAAGCGGCTGGAGTAGTGCGCAACGAGGTGCTGCTCGCGCGTTACGCTCTGTGCACCGCGCTCGATGAAGCGGTACTCAGCACACCGTGGGGCAGTACCAGTGAGTGGGGCAAGCAGAGCTTGCTGATCACGGAACACAACGAAGCCTGGGGGGGTGAAAAGGTCTTTCAGTTGCTGGAGCACTGCCTGCAAAGCCCCCGCGAACGCCTCTATCTGCTCGAGCTGCTCTACCTGTGTATGTGCCTGGGTTTCGAAGGTCGCTATCGGGTAATGAACGAAGGCCGCAGCCAACTCGAAGCGCTTCGCGAGCGTACCAGTGCCGCTATTCGCAGTGCCCGTGGTGAGTATGAACATGCGTTGTCGGCCCATTGGTGCGGCGTGAACGTCGTGCACCCGAGGGTTTCGCAGTTCGTGGCGCCTTGGGTGGCCCTGGCGGCGGGCGTCGCATTGTTGCTGGTGCTGCTGCTCGCCCTGCGGATGACACTGGCCTTCGAGGCCGAGCCCGTGTTCAAGACCATTCATGCATTGAGCGAGATTCCGATACAGGCGATCAGCCCGCCCCTCCTTCAGCCCAAACTGTATGAGCGGCCACGCCTGGCCGGCTTCCTGGTGGAGGACATCAAAGCTCACCGTATCGTTGTGGAAGACGCGGTAGACCGTTCAGTCCTGACGATTCGGGGCGATCAGGTTTTCTCTTCGGGCAGCGCCACGGTTGTCGATGACTACCAGCCGCTGATGCTGCGCATTGCCGATGCTATTCGCAAAGTCAAAGGGCAGGTCCGGATTACAGGGCACAGCGACAACCAACCCATTGCCACCTCACGCTTCCCCTCCAATTGGGCGCTGTCTCAAGCTCGTGCCCAGCAGGTACTGCACATTCTGGCAGCAAAGACCGGCCAACCCGAGCGCTTTTCCGCCGAGGGTGTAAGTGACACCCAGCCGCTGGCTTCCAATGCCACTGAGCAAGGTCGAGCGAAGAACCGTCGGGTGGAAATCGCGGTATTGGCGGAGGGAGTGGAGTGAAGGGATTTGTAGGTTTTGTCATCCGTTGGGTCGTGCCGATCTTTCTGTTGGTCGCATTGGGCATCATCATCTGGTTCATCGGTCCCGTGATTGACGTGCTCGTGCCCGACCATCGACGTTGGGGGCTGATCGGTCTGCTGTGCGTGATCTGGATCGCGTGGCGAGGGTTACGCGTTTTACAGGCGCGACGGGAGGCCGCCAAGCACCTGCAGCGCCTGAGGGCGGAAGCGGCACAGGACCCTGTCCGCCTGGCAATCGCCGAGGAATTGACGACCTTGCGCCAGCGTATGGACGAGGCAGCCAGGCTGCTTGGGAAAGCGCGTCTGGGCGGTAATCAACGGCGAAACCGCTTCGAATTGCCGTGGTACGTCGTTATCGGTCCGCCCGGCTCGGGCAAGACCACCGCGTTGGTCAACTCGGGATTGCATTTTCCGTTGGCGGCCCATGAGGGGGCTCGACGCATTGCCACGACGGGCAGCTGCGATTGGTGGCTCACCGATGAGGCGGTTCTTCTCGATACGGCCGGTCGTTACACCACGCAGGACACTCACGCCGAAGCGGACAAGGCCGGCTGGCTGGGCTTTCTTGACCTGCTGAAAACCCAGCGGTCGCGTCGGCCCCTCAATGGTGTGTTCATTGCGGTCAGCCTGTCCGATTTGCTGCTGGGCAGCGAGGAGGAACGTGCGGCACAAGCGACAGCGATTCGCTCGCGCATTCAGGAGCTTTATACCCGGTTGGGTTTGCGTTTCCCGATCTACGTCATGCTGACAAAGTGCGACCTGGTGCCTGGTTTCGTGGAATTTTTCGATGCATTGAGCCAGGAAGAGCGGGCGCAGGTATGGGGAATGACCTTCACGCTCGACCATGGCGTTCAGGAGGGCAGTCGGCAGGCTGAGGGCCCACTGGATCGCTTCGCGGACGAGTTCACTTTGCTGGAGCAGCGCCTGAACGTGCGACTGGTGGACCGCTTGCAGCAAACGCGCGACTCCGCCCGACGCGATTTGATTTACGGCTTCCCGCAACAGTTCGCTGCGTTGAAAGAAACCCTCGAAGCGTTTCTGAGCGCGGTATTCAAGCCTAACGTTTTTGAAGCCCCAGCGTTGCTGCGTGGTGTCTACTTCACATGCGGTACGCAGGAGGGCCGTCCGATCGACCGTTCGATCGGTGCCATGGCCCAAAGCATGGACCTCGACGATCAGCCGTCGGTCCTTGCGACCGGGACCGGCCGCAGCTATTTCATCGAGAGGCTTTTCACTGCTGTTGCCTTTGCCGAGCGCGGACTGGTCGAGATCGATCCGCGGACCGAGCGGCGGCGCAGGTGGTTTGCACGCAGCGCGTTGGGGGCCACCGTCGCAATCGTGCTGGCGGTTGGCACGCTCTGGCTATTCAGCTTTCGAGCTAACCAGGCGTTCATCGCGCAGGTCGATCAACGGGTCGTACCGCTGGAACAGAGCGTGCAGAACCTCAGCCCGGCGCAGCGCGAGGTACTCGCCGTCCTGCCATTGCTCAATGCAGTGCGTAATCTGGCCAGCGATCCGCCATCCCTGGCCAGAGGCTTCGGCCTGTATCCGGGCAATCTGGAGGCTGAATCGGAGAGCGTCTATCGCAAGTTATTGAACGCGGTGTTGGCGCCGCGTCTGGTCTCTCGTATCGAGGAACAATTGCGGAGCAGTCACAGCTCGGACTTTCTTTACGAAGGACTCAAGGCCTACCTGATGTTCGCCGAAAGCAACCACTACGACCCTGACTTCATCAAGGCATGGGTGGCGTTGGACTGGGAGCAAAACCTGCCGCGAGATCTTTCTCCCGATCAGCGTTGGGCGCTGAATGAACACCTGCAGACGCTGTTTACGCGCCGTCCGCCGCTTGCGCATGTGGACCAGCATCTGATCGATGACCTACGTCGGCACATACAGCAACTGCCAATGGCTGAACGCGTCTATGGCCGCATCAAGCGGATGAAGCTTCCAGAGCGTGTGTCGTCGTTTCGACTGACCGATGCTGCCGGCCGGGATGCCGCTTTAGTCTTCTCACGTAAAAGCGGCAAACCACTGAGCGATCCGTTAAGTGGTCTGTTCACCGCCACAGGCTATCGAGAGGTGTTCCTCGCGGCCAATCTCAGCCAAGCTGCCGCGCTGATCGACGAGCAATGGGTGCTGGGGTTGGACCGCGCGGATCAGCAGAACGTCGTCACCCTTGCCAGCGAGGTGCGGCGCTTATACTTCCTGGATTATCAGCGGCAGTGGGACGCCCTGCTCGCGGATCTCGATTTGGTACCCGTCACCAGTGTGGCTCAGGCGGCGGAGGCATTGCGAATCATCTCCGGGCCTGGCTCGCCGCTAAAAAAACTGCTGGTGGCGGTCGCAAGGGAAACCCATCTGCATCAGCTTGACGAAGCGATGGACGAGCATGGTCTCGAGGCCGGGGAGGCTGTTGACCGGCTCAAACAGCGGTTGGGTTCACTACTTGGGCAGGAGCAGCAGAACAGCGCGTTGAGGTCGGTCGCGAACGAGGACCCGGTCAGCGCGCATTTTGCAGATCTCCGTGCATTCGTGAGTAAAGGCGCGAGCGAACCGGCGGCCATCGAAGATTTGCTTGCCGACATGAACGCGCTTTACGTTCAGGTCAGCGCCATGGCGGGTGCCAGCGGTGAAGCGTTATTAGGCGAGGCCAAAAATTCCGCGAGCGCCGCAGCTGCGAGAGTCAATCTGAACGTCGAGCGCCAGCCGCCGGCGGTGCAAGGGCTGGTGAAATCGGTGGTCGGCGCCACCACCAGTACGTTGATGGGCGGTGTGCGGGATCAACTGAACGCGGCATGGATCAGCGATGTGGTGAACGTCTATCGCAAGTCGCTGAGCGGTCGCTACCCGCTGACCCCGGGAAGCGAGCGCGACGCTACCCTCGATGACTTCGGCCAGTTCTTCGGTGTGGGTGGAGTGATGGACAGTTATTTCCGCAAATACCTGCAAAGCTACGTCGATACCTCGTCGTCAGCCTGGCGTTGGCAGCCGGGGGCGGCTCAGAAATTGGGAATCAACGTATCGGTGTTGCGGACATTCCAACGGGCGGCGGCAATCCGTGATGCATTCTTCCGCGCCGGGGGTGTGCAGCCCACCGTGCGCTTCGAACTCAAACCCGTGGCGATGGAGGCGTCCATCAACCAATTCCTGTTGGACCTCGACGGTCAGCAAGTCAGCTACGACCACGGTCCAAGCCGATCTGTCGCCTTGCAGTGGCCCAACCCTGGTAGCGTTGGCGGAGTGCGCCTGGCGATCTCCCCGCCTGCGGCCAGCGGCCATGGAGGGCTCACATTGGATGGCCCGTGGGCCTGGTTTCGCCTCCTCGATCAATCCGATCTTGCCGCGGGTGAGGCACCGGATCGCTTCAACCTTCGATTGTGGCTCGACAACGCCAGCATTTCCTACGAACTGCGTGCCAACAGTGCATTCAATCCGTTCAAAAGCCGACTTTTGAGTGGCTTCAGACTGCCCGAGCGGTTATGAAGACGTCGGTGGGCTTGCAGCCGGCTGACCTGTCGTAACGATGGTGTCAGCTGTGAGGTGCCACAAGACTTCATTCCGCCACGGGGTGCCTGGAGACTGCGGCCACCGCCCACCTCGGCCAAAGTACCGTTGGCCGAGGGCAGCAAAGGTTGCTGCATGACTCGCGACGCCAGCACCGGGCCGACGGGCCCAGCGACGACCGATGCCTGTAAAGGAAATACTTTTCCACAAGCCCGCAAGGACGAAAACCAGCCCGATCAGGTTAAGCAGGGCTAGGGCGCCCTGTTTATCACCAAGTCATTTTCCGATAGCTGCTGTCAGAGATTTCTCTAACCTCTCATGACCTTTCATATAGCTGAGTCGGAAACATCCCCCAATGACCGCCATATACCGCCGTCACCTGCTGTTGATACTTACCTTCTGCCTTGCCCCGTTGACTACCGTCCACGCCAGCGAGTGCCAACAGTATGAACCGGTAGACACCACCCTCAGCGGCACCCTCACTCGCCAGGTCTTCCCTGGCCCTCCGAGCTTTGAGGACGTCGTCACAGGGGACGAGCCGCAGGTCGGCTTTTATCTCTCGCTCTCAGAGCCGCTATGCATGAACGGCAATGACCATGAGGGGGACGTCAGCGTCGAAGACAATGAGACCCTCGTTCAATTGGTGCTCCAGACCAGCGATTACGACAAGCTACGTCCGTACCTCGACCAGCCGGTCGTCCTCAAAGGCAGCTTGTTCGGTGCGGTCAGCGGCTACCATCACACTCAAGTGCTGATGCAAAAGGTGCAATTGATCAGCGGCATGCCCGCCGCGCCCGTTGACTGCGATCTGCTGAGTCACAACGACGGCAGGCAGGAAGAAACCTACACTCCGCCTCTACAGGGCAAGATCATTGGCGGCAATGCCTGGGTCTACCAAGCCCCGCAATCCACCTGTACTGACAAGCGCCGCTCCATCAAAGCGGGGACCCTCGTGAGCGTCACCTCCGTGGCCAGTGGTGGATGGGTGCGCGCCGACGTTGCCGACGACAATGGACCGTCGCAAACCGTGTGGTTGGATCAGGCGCAGGTGCTGTTGGGCCTGGGGGATGTGGAGGAGGAGTGAGGTCGCTGCGCTTGGTCTCGCGATCCTTTCGCGACGGCACGTCTGACAGCCTGAAGCCTTGTAAAACAGAAAAGCCCGCACGTCGGCGGGCTTTGAGGTGTAACGCAGCTTTCCAGGACGTCCGGGAAGCGCTGAATCGAAGATGGCGCACTTGGCGGGATTCGAACCCACGACCCCTGCCTTCGGAGGGCAGTACTCTATCCAGCTGAGCTACAAGTGCAACGCGGGCGCCATAATACTCATCTGGCCTGCGTGCGTCCATGCTGGCGAACGACTGTTGTTGATTTCGCACGTTTTGGCGCTCAGGGAGGGCGTTGATCGGAATCTTTCTCCCGCAGGGCTACAAGCGTTCTTTTTTTCGAACGGGCTATTGTCCTTTACCCCTGTTGTCCCTAGGATTCGTTTGAGATTTCAAACGCTCCCGCTCAATTCCCTGCGCTTTTGCGGCCTGTGCGTGGGCAGCCCGGTGAATGTTTTCCTGACGGCAGCCTCCTTAGAGGCGCCTTTGAACAATCAATAATTCGCTCCGCGTCGCGCGGTGCTGTTTAGGAGGCCGACATGCAGCTCAAAGATTCGAAGTTGTTCCGCCAGCAGGCGTATATCAATGGCGCCTGGGCCGATGCCGACAGTGGCCAGACCATCAAGGTGAACAACCCGTCGACCAACGAGATTCTGGGCACCGTGCCGAAAATGGGCGCTGCGGAGACCCGCCGAGCCATTGAAGCCGCCGACAAGGCATTGCCTGCCTGGCGTGCCCTGACCGCTAAAGAGCGTGGCGCCAAGCTGCGGCGCTGGTTCGAGCTGATGATGGAGAACCAGGATGACCTCGGTCGCCTGATGACCCTGGAGCAGGGCAAGCCGCTGGCGGAAGCCAAAGGCGAAATCGCCTACGCTGCGTCGTTCATCGAGTGGTTTTCCGAAGAGGCCAAGCGTGTTTACGGTGACGTGATTCCGGGCCATCAGCCAGACAAGCGCCTGATCGTGCTGAAACAGCCCATTGGTGTGACCGCTGCGATCACTCCATGGAACTTCCCGGCGGCGATGATCACCCGCAAGGCTGGCCCTGCGTTGGCGGCCGGTTGCACGATGGTCTTGAAGCCTGCATCGCAAACCCCGTATTCCGCTCTGGCACTGGCCGAACTGGCTGAGCGTGCTGGCATTCCGGCGGGCGTTTTCAGCGTCGTCACAGGCAGTGCCGGCGACATCGGAACCGAACTGACCAGCAACCCGATCGTGCGTAAGCTGTCGTTCACCGGATCGACCGAGATCGGTCGTCAATTGATGGCCGAATGTGCCCACGACATCAAGAAAGTCTCTCTGGAGCTGGGCGGGAACGCGCCGTTCATCGTGTTCGACGATGCGGATCTGGATAAGGCCGTCGAAGGCGCGATCGTTTCCAAGTACCGCAACAACGGTCAAACCTGCGTCTGCGCCAACCGCATCTACGTGCAGGACGCCGTTTACGACGCTTTTGCCGAGAAGCTGCAAGTCGCTGTTGCCAAACTGAAAGTGGGCGATGGTTTGGCAGAAGGCACCACGACCGGTCCGCTGATCGACGAGAAGGCCGTCGCCAAGGTCAAGGAGCACATCGCCGATGCCTTGGGCAAGGGTGCAAAAGTGCTGACCGGCGGCAATAGCCTGGAAGGCAATTTCTTCGAGCCGACTATTCTGGTCAACGTGCCGAAAGACGCTGCTGTGGCCAAGGAAGAGACGTTCGGCCCGCTGGCGCCGCTGTTCCGCTTCAAGGACGAGGCCGAAGTCATTGCGATGTCGAACGACACCGAATTCGGCCTGGCTTCGTATTTCTACGCGCAGAACATGAGCCGCGTCTTCCGAGTGGCGGAAGCGCTGGAGTACGGCATGGTGGGCATCAACACTGGCCTGATCTCCAATGAAGTCGCGCCGTTCGGTGGTGTCAAGGCTTCCGGACTGGGCCGGGAAGGGTCCAAGTACGGCATCGAGGACTATCTGGAAATCAAATACCTCTGCCTCTCCGTCTGAAGCGGCTGCGCTGCGTCGCGACATTTTGAGAAGTTAGAAGATTCAGCCCGCCGGGCGCGAGAGCGACGCTCGGCGGGTCTTTGTTGTAACGAACCTGTTGGGCGGTCGGGAGGCCGGGGCAGTCGATCATCGTATGCTGCCGCTGTTGACCCCGCCGCTAAATCCTTGAACCACGCCGCCCGATGAGCGGTGAATGAGGAAATCATGAGCAAAACCAACGCATCCCTGATGAAACGCCGCGAAGCCGCTGTCCCACGCGGCGTTGGTCAAATTCACCCGATCTTCGCCGACTCTGCGAAAAACGCCACCGTCACTGACGTTGAAGGCCGCGAGTTCATCGATTTCGCCGGCGGCATCGCGGTGCTCAACACCGGGCACCTGCATCCGAAAATCGTCGCGGCGGTGCAAGAGCAGCTCACCAAGCTGACCCATACCTGCTTCCAGGTTCTCGCCTACGAGCCGTACGTCGAGCTGTGCGAGAAAATCAACGCGCGCGTGCCCGGCGATTTCGCCAAGAAAACCTTGCTGGTCACCACCGGTTCCGAAGCGGTGGAGAACTCCATCAAGATTGCACGCGCTGCCACGGGCCGTGCGGGCGTGATCGCATTCACCGGCGCTTATCACGGCCGGACCATGATGACCTTGGGCCTGACGGGTAAAGTCGTGCCTTACTCTGCGGGCATGGGCCTGATGCCTGGCGGCATTTTCCGTGCGCTTTACCCCAACGAACTGCATGGCGTCAGCATCGACGACTCCATCGCCAGCATCGAGCGCATCTTCAAGAACGACGCCGAGCCAAAAGACATCGCTGCGATCATTCTGGAGCCTGTCCAGGGTGAGGGCGGTTTCTACGTCGCGCCGAAAGCCTTCATGCAACGCCTGCGTCAATTGTGCGACCAGCACGGCATCCTGCTGATCGCTGACGAAGTGCAAACCGGGGCAGGTCGCACCGGCACCTTTTTCGCCATGGAGCAAATGGGTGTTGCACCGGACTTGACCACTTTTGCCAAATCCATTGCCGGCGGTTTCCCGCTCGCCGGTGTCTGTGGCAAAGCCGAATACATGGACGCCATCGCGCCGGGCGGCCTGGGCGGCACCTACGCTGGCAGCCCGATTGCCTGCGCCGCAGCGCTGGCTGTGATGGAAGTCTTCGAGGAAGAGCACTTGCTGGACCGCTGCAAAGCGGTGGGTGAGCGTCTGGTGACGGGTCTTAAGGCGATCCAGGCCAAATTCCCCGCTGTCATCGGTGACGTTCGCGCGCTGGGCGCAATGATCGCGATCGAGTGCTTCGAAAACGGCGATACGCACAAGCCAAACGCGGCTGCGGTGGCATCGGTAGTGGGCAAGGCGCGTGAGAAAGGCCTGATCCTGCTGTCCTGCGGCACCTACGGTAACGTCTTGCGCGTGCTGGTCCCGCTGACCTCGCCGGACGAGCAACTGGACAAAGGCTTGAAGATCATCGAAGAGTGCTTTGCTGAACTGGCTTGATCAATTTGAGCCGGGGTCGCAATTGATCAAATTGTGACCAAATCGTCAGAAAAAATCTGCTTCGGCAGGTTTTTTCGTTTGTTGACGTCAGAAATTGCGCTTTTGGCCTGTCTCAGACGGCGGTCTTTGACTAATGTATTTAGACCGTTGCCGGAGAGTCATGATGACCGTTGTAGAGGCACCTGCAGTACCTCGCGTGTTGATTGCCGAGGCCGATCCCTGGGCCCGAGAGATGCTCAGTGAGCTGGTTTTGAATGTGCGTTGCGATGCACAGCTTGATGTGTGCACGGACGGCAAGCAGGCGATTGAGTTGATGCGGGGTTATATCCCGGACTTGGTGATCGCTTCCCGTGAGCTGCCGGGCGTCGACGGTTTGAGCCTGTTGCGCGGTGTGCGGCTGCTTAAACGCCAGCCCCCCGTGCGCTTCATTCTGCTCAGCAATCGCAACGACAGCGCCAGCGTACGCGAAGCCGTTCAATTGGCCCCTACCGCCTACCTGACCCGCCCCCTCAACATCGACAACCTGCGCCAGCGTCTGGAGCATTTGCTGCTCAAGGATGGCGCGCAAGTGGCTTGCGAGGTTCCGGCACTGGCACCTGGCGTGGGCTTGGATGCTTTTCTGGAGCAACGCCGCGAACTGGCCGACGGCGGCCCATTGTACGTCGATGTACGCGACGTGCTGGCGCGCAGTCGCAGCCCGGCAGGGGTCGATCTCAAGGCGCTTGAGCACGAGTTGATCGAAGATCCGCACGTCACCGCTGTGTTGATTGCCGCCGCCAACAGTGCGTCCCAGCACCAGGGCAAGCCTCAGCAGACACTGGGGCAGGCGTTAAGTGTTCTGGGCGGCGTACAGAGTGCCAATCTCGTTCAGGGGCTGGCGCTCAAGCGTGGCGCGATCCTGACCGACGCAGCACTGATTTTGCAGGCCAGTGACATCTGGGACGTGTCGCGTCGGACGGCAGGGTACGCGCAAATACTCGCGCGCTCGCTGGAGCTGGATCACGAACGCTGTTATTGCGCCGGGCTGCTCAGGGGGTTGGGCGATCTGTCGGTCATCCGGTGCCTTCAGGAGTGGCTGCAAGGCGGAGGCAAGTTGGATGATGTGACCATCGCTCATGCGCTGGAGCATTATGCCGCAGCCTTCGGTTCGGCGTTGCGGACACGCTGGCGCTTGCCGCTGGAGTTACGTGAGCTGATTGCGGCTGTCTACCAGTACAACACGGGGGTCTACACCCGAGAAGTGCTGGCGATGAACTTGGCTGGGCAAATGGGGAGGCTGAATCAGGAGGACCCTGTAGAGGCACTTGCGAAAAGCAAGTCGGCGCGTCTGTTGAAGATCAATGCTTCTGATCTGGAGCGAGTGCGAAGCAAGCTGGTAGCGTGAGCAAGGGCCGCGTCACACCAACACAATCTGATTCTTGCCCTGCCGTTTGGCCTGGTACATGGCCGCGTCAGCGCGGGCAAACAGGGCCTCCAGGCTCTGATCCTGCTTGCCGAGGTTCGTCAGGCCCTGACTGGCCGTGATGCCGTACACCTTATCGTCGCGCGGGAACGTCAAACGCTGGATTTCCCGTTGCAATCGCTCGGCGATCTGTTTGGCCATGTCGGGCGCGCAGCCGACGAACACCGCCGCGAATTCCTCGCCACCGATGCGCCCGAACAAATCGCCGCGACGCAGCGTGTTCCGGCCGCACTCCGCGATGCGCTGCAGCACGATGTCTCCTTCCTGGTGGCCCCATGTGTCGTTGACCATCTTGAAATCATCGACATCGAGGAGAAGGAACGCCATCGGCGTGCCTTGAAGCCTGGCCTGTTCGAATTCCCGCTGCGCGCACTCGAAGAAGTGTCGACGGTTGCTGCTCTGGGTAAGCACGTCAGTGGTCGCCAGGCGCTGAAGCTCGTCTTCCAACTGCTTCTTCTCGGTGATGTCTTCGGCAATCCCCACGACGATCAGGCGCTGGTCGGCTTGATGGCTCACAAAGCACTTGTCACTGAGCCATCGCACTTGCCCGTCCGCACGGATGATGCGGTATTCGCGATCCTCGATGGAGCCCTTTTCCAGGACCTCACTCAGGCTGCGCTCGGCGTAATCCAGATCATCGGGATAGATACTGTCGCGCCACTCGCCGAAGTCAGCGAGCAGCAGGCCTGCGGAGCGACCGAAGATGCGCTCGTACGCGGGGCTGACATAGACCATGCGCTGCGTCTGCCAATCGAATGCCCACAACACGGCATTGACACTGACCAGCAGGGAGCTGAACAGCTGCTCCCGCTCGCTCAAGCGCGCCACTTCGGCCTGAGCGTGCATCAGGGCAAGGAGTGTTTCGGCAGAGGCGGGAGTGTCAAGGGAAGGCGTCTGGTTGTCCATGGGCACTGCATCTCAAGAATAAGGTGCGGCGCACAGCCACAACGTGTTTCAGCATAGCGGGGAAGTGATAGTGAGATCGGTATAGTGGCCCTTAGTTCAACCGGCACACGCCTGGACAAGCGTGCGCCGATCAACGGCATCAGGCGTGGTGAGGGCGCAGCGAGTAGGTTTTGAGCTGGTCGGCGAAGTCGCGCAGGGACTGAATGCCACTGGCTTCGGCCTCGTGCATCCAGTCTTTGATGGCGGCGAGCATGTCGTGGCCATTGCTGCTGGTCCGGGCCCAGATCTGTTGCAGCGCGAGGCGTTTTTCGTAGATCACCTTCAGCGCCTGACTGTGCTCAAGAAGGGTCTGGATACGCATCTGATGGCGGTCTTCCAACAGGCTGGTTTCCCGCGACAGCAGGCGCTTGGCGCGTCGGAACTGATGCCGCACCGACGCGTCGGCCTTGGCCAGTTCCTGTTTGACCAGCGGCGCGATCACCAGCTTGCGGTACTGCGCCATGATCTGGAACCGGTTATTCAGGATGGCCATGGCAGTGTCCATGTCGACATGGCCCTTGCCGGCGACACGGTGGGCGATAGGCGCCACGCGTTGCACGCTGGCCAGCCGCAGCCAGGTAAATAGCTTGATCCACGCCCAGCCCATGTCGAATTCCCAGCGTTTGACCGACAGCTTGGCGGAGTTGGGGTAGGTGTGGTGATTGTTGTGCAGTTCTTCACCGCCGATCAGGATGCCCCATGGCACCAGATTGGTCGCCGCATCACGGCACTCGAAATTACGGTAGCCAACGGCATGACCCAGGCCATTGACCACACCGGCTGCCCATAATGGAATCCACAGCATCTGAATGGCCCAGACCGTGATGCCGATGACACCGAACAGTGCCAGGTCGAGTACTGCCATGATCGCGATGCCCAGCTTCGGATAGCGCGAATACAGGTTGCGCTCGATCCAGTCTTCAGGGCAGTTCTTGCCGTAGATCCGCAGGGTTTCGGGGTTTTCCGCTTCGACGCGATACAGCTCGGCGCCTTTGCGCAACACGGTGGACAGCCCCTTGACGACGGGGCTGTGCGGGTCATCGCGGGTTTCACATTTGGCGTGGTGCTTGCGATGGACGGCGGTCCACTCGCGGGTGTTCTGCGCGGTGGTCAGCCACAGCCAGAAACGGAAAAAATGCTTGAGCCCGGCATTGAGCTCCAGAGAGCGATGCGCGGAGTAGCGATGGAGATAAACTGTGACGCTGACGATGGTGACGTGGGTCATCGCCAGAATGACTGCGACCAATTGCCAGACGGACAGGTCGAGCAGACCGTTGTTCCACATAGGCTGAGTTGCCCTCGGTTGTAACGCATCGGGAGGCAGGGCGCATGCGATGGCCCTGAGATGACAGTGCGCATTATCACTTAGCAATCTGATAAAACCAGTCGGTGTTTCGGATAAGCGTCGCAGGATGTTTCTTAATCTATAATCCCGGCCATCTGTAAGGCTTTTGGTTTTCCATGTCAGCGATTACCCGAGATGCGCTTAAAACCGCGCTGTTGTATGGGCTGCTGTCGGTTTTCTGGCTAGCGTTCTGCGACTTCGCACTTCCTCACCTGATCGAAGATCCGGGTCGGTTGGCCAGTGCTCAACTGATGAGCGGTTATGCCTGGCTGGTGGTCAGCGGCATCTGCATCTTCCTGGCCCGCGGCCGATTGTCGCGGAGGCTGGCTTCAGGCCCGCGGCGGGGTGAAGACATTCAGCGTCTGCGCCTGGCGTCGGCGGTGTTCGACAGTACGCTGGAAGGGGTGCTGGTAACCGATGCCAATGGCGTCATCGTGCACGTCAACCGCGCCTTCATGGAAATCACCGGCTACCGACAGGACGAAGTGCTGGGTCTGACACCCGCCAAGTTCAAATCCGGCCGACACGGGCCGGAATTTTACGAGCGCATGTACAAAACCATTCTCAGCGCCGGGCAATGGAGCGGCGAGATATGGAACCGCCGTAAAAGCGGTGAGGTGTACCCGCAGTGGCAAAGCATTCGGGTCATCAAGGACGATCAGGGTGTGATCACTCACTTCGTCGCTGTGTTCTCCGACATCACCACGGTCAAGCATTCCGAGCGCGAACTGGCCCATCTGGCCCACTACGATGCACTCACCGGCCTGCCCAACCGCCTGCTGTTCATCGACCGCGCGGAGCAAGCGCAAACCCATGCACAGCGCCATAAGCAGACCCTGGCGTTGCTGTTGATCGACCTGGATCACTTCAAGCACATCAACGACAGCCTCGGTCACAATCTGGGTGATGAGGTGCTCAAGGCGGTCGCCGAACGGCTGACCCGCCTGCTGGAGAAGGGGCTGACACTGGCCCGATTGGGTGGCGATGAATTCGCGGTCCTGGTGGAGGGGCCTTATCACGCGGCCCAGGCGGCGGAGCTTGCGCAGTCCATGCTCAATGGCTTGCGCGAGCCCTTCGTGATCGAAGGACAGTCGTTGTTCCTCACGGCGAGTATCGGCATCAGCCTGTTCCCCAGCGACGCACTGACTGCCGAGCAATTGTTGCGCAATGCCGATGCCGCGTTGTTTCAGGCCAAGAGTCAGGGGCGCGAAGGCTATGCGTTGTACACCGAGCAATTGACTGCTCACGCTCAGCGTCGTGTGGAGCTGGCCACGGAATTGCGCCGGGCCATCGAGCATGAGGAGCTGCGCGTATTCTATCAGCCGATTCACAACCTCAAGACGCGTCGTATCGAAGGGGTCGAGGCCCTGGTGCGCTGGCAGCATCCGCAATTGGGGATGGTCTCGCCGGGAGAGTTCATCCCGATTGCCGAGCAAAGTGGCTTGATCGCCCATATCGATAATTGGGTGTTGGTTGAGTCGTGTCGGCAGATGCGCCAGTGGCTCAGCGAAGGCATTGAGCTCTCGTTCGTGGCGGTCAACGTTTCCAGCCGACTGTTCAGCCGCGGCGATCTTGAACGTCGAGTGGCGCGGGCACTGAACGAGACCGGTCTGGCGCCGCAACATCTGGAACTGGAGGTGACGGAAAGCGCGGTCATGGACGACCCCGAGCAGGCAATCGAACAGATGCACCGGTTGCGCGAGTTGGGGCTTAAGTTGTCGATTGACGATTTCGGCACCGGCTACTCGTCTTTGCTACGGCTCAAGCGGATGCCTGTGCAGAAGTTGAAGATTGACCAAGGCTTCGTTGCGGGCCTGCCCGAAGACGATGACGACGTCGCCATCGTCAACGCGATCATCGCACTGGCGCGGGCCATGGGCATGCGGGTGTTGGCTGAAGGCATCGAGCACGCCGATCAGGCGGATTTTCTGCTGCGTAATCAGTGCGAACTGGGCCAGGGCTACTGGTTCGCTCGGCCGATGCCCGCCGCCCAGATCGACTGGCAGCATGCGCCGGAGTTCGCTTCTGTCTGACGCCCGAAAGGGTTACTCGCCCTTCGGGTGACAGGTCTGCAGCCGTGGGAATTCGCGAAAAGCGGGCGTTTCCCAAGGCCTATAAAGCGAGGGTGTTCGCGTAATTTCCTTTGGTTATATCTGCATTCTTAAATAGTATTTTTAAGAATATCTCCCCGTCTCTAATATCGCTCCCACGCCATAAGCAGCCGATTTTCACCGTTGCTGCGGGCAATCTCTCAAGGAGCACCATGATGAGCGCATCCCTACGTAGCGTCGACGGACAGGACGAAGCAAGCATTCTGCGGGAAATTCAAAGTGCGCTGCGCGACCTGCGTTTTGGCGCAGTTGAAATCACTGTGCACAACGCGCAGGTCGTGCAGATCGAGCGCAAGGAAAAATTCCGGTTGCAGAACCCCGGCAAACAGTCGAACTGAGTCAGACCGGTAGGAGTGCGCTTGGCCCAAACCAAGCGCCTCCCTACAAAAAGTAAAGCGTCGTAAAAACTAGAAAAACGCCAACAACACCGATTTCCAGGAGCTTGATTCATGTCCATTCGCCGCTATGCGCTGGCAGCGCTCGCCAGTGCTGTGTTCGCCGGTTCCGCTTTTGCCAAGGACTACCAATTGCTCAATGTGTCGTATGACCCGACGCGCGAGCTGTACCAGGACTACAACGCCGAGTTCATCAACTTCTGGAAGAAATCTCACCCAGGTGACAACGTGGTCATCAACCAGTCCCACGGCGGCTCGGGCAAGCAAGGGCGCTCGGTCATCGATGGTTCGCCTGCGGATGTCGTCACCCTGGCACTGGCCGGGGACATCGACGAAATCGCCAAGCTGGGCAAGTCGCTGCCAACCGACTGGCAGAAGCGTCTGCCGGATGCCAGCACCCCCTACACGTCGACCATCGTGTTCCTGGTGCGCAAAGGCAACCCGAAAGGCATCCATGACTGGGGCGACCTCATCAAGAAAGACGTTTCGGTGATCACCCCCAACCCGAAAACTTCCGGAGGCGCCCGCTGGAACTTCCTGGCGGCGTACGCCTATGGGTTGAAGGCCAACAATGGCGACGAAGCCAAGGCCAACGCCTACATCAAGGAGCTGTTCAAGCACGTGCCGGTCCTGGATACGGGGGCGCGCGGTGCGACCATCAGCTTCGTGCAGAACAACTTGGGCGACGTTCTGCTGGCTTGGGAAAACGAAGCCTTCCTGTCACTGAAAGAAGATGGCGGCGCCGATAAATTTGATATCGTCGTGCCTTCACTGTCGATCCTGGCCGAACCGCCTGTAGCGGTCGTCGATAAAAATGCCGAGAAGAAAGGCAACACCGAAATCGCTACCGAGTATCTGAAGCACCTGTACAGCAAGGAAGGTCAGGAAATCGCGGCGAAGAACTTCTACCGTCCTCGTGACAAGGAAGTGGCGGCCAAGTACGAGAAGCAATTCCCGAAACTGGGCTTGGTGACGATCGATAAAGACTTTGGTGGCTGGAAATCGGCCCAGCCGAAATTCTTCGACGACGGCGGTATTTTCGACCAGATATACGTACCGCAGTAAATTCAGCGTACGTACCTGAATGGTAAGTGCGCGCTTGGTCTGGTCCGTATCCGGACGATTGCTATCTGTCAGTAGATTTGCTTCCTGACACGCCCTCATCGCGGGCAAGCGCGCTCCTACAATTAGTGCGGCGATATCTGCTAGATTTTGCGGCGTTTTCGCAGACCAAGATAAAAGACCCGGACTTGTGCCGGGTTCTGCGTATCAACCAAGGACACCTATGTCTCGACGCATATCCCCCGTCATACCCGGCTTCGGGCTGACGCTGGGTTACACCCTGGTGTACCTCAGCTTGATTGTGCTGATACCCCTCGCGGCCATGTTTGTACACGCGTCTCAGCTGAGCGCCGCGCAATTCTGGAACATCGTCACCGCACCTCGGGTGCTGGCGGCGCTGAAACTGAGCTTCGGCACGGCGTTCTATGCGGCCATTATCAACGGCGTCATCGGTACGCTGCTCGCCTGGGTGCTGGTGCGCTATTCCTTTCCAGGGCGCAAGATCATCGACGCCATGATCGACCTTCCCTTTGCGTTGCCCACTGCCGTTGCCGGCATCGCCCTCACTGCGCTGTACACGCCTACGGGGCTGGTTGGCCAGTTCGCGACGGACCTGGGCATCAAAATCGCCTACACGCCGCTGGGGATCACCCTGGCGCTGACGTTCGTCACCCTTCCGTTCGTGGTGCGTACTGTTCAGCCCGTGCTCGCCGACATTCCGCGTGAGGTCGAAGAAGCTGCCGCTTGCCTCGGCGCACGGCCGATTCAGGTGTTTCGTCACGTCTTGGTGCCTGCGCTGTTGCCCGCCTGGCTGACCGGCTTCGCGCTGGCTTTCGCCCGTGGCGTAGGAGAGTACGGCTCGGTGATTTTCATCGCCGGTAACATGCCAATGAAAACCGAAATCCTGCCGTTACTGATCATGGTCAAACTCGACCAGTACGATTACGCCGGCGCGACCTCCATCGGCGTCTTGATGCTGGTGGTGTCGTTCATTCTGTTGCTGCTGATCAACATTCTGCAGCGCCGCATCGAAACCCCGAACTGAGGAGGCGCTTATGTCCGGTCCATCGCTCATTGCTGCTTCCTCTGCGAACGCTGCCCGTCGGGGCAGCGCGGTGTCGCGGCGTATCCTGATCGGCCTTGCCTGGCTGGTTTTCGCATTGTTTTTGCTGTTGCCACTGTTCGTGGTCGTCAGCCAGGGCCTGAAAAACGGGCTGGGCGGATTCTTCACGGCGATTCTCGAGCCCGATGCACTGTCCGCACTCAAGCTGACGATTTATGCCGTGCTGATTTCGGTGCCATTGAACGTGGTCTTCGGTGTCGCGGCGGCATGGTGTGTCAGCAAATATTCATTTCGCGGCAAAGCGGTTCTGGTGACGCTGATCGACCTGCCGTTCTCGGTATCCCCGGTGATCGCCGGTCTGGTCTACATCCTCATGTTTGGCGCCCGTGGCGTCTTCGGCCCTTGGTTGCAGGACCACGACATCCAGATCGTTTTCGCACTGCCCGGTATCGTGTTGGCAACCATCTTCGTCACCGTGCCATTCGTGGCCCGTGAGTTGATCCCCCTGATGCAGGAGCAGGGCACCCAGGAAGAAGAAGCGGCTCGTCTGCTGGGCGCCAATGGCTGGCAGATGTTCTGGCATGTGACCGTGCCCAATATCAAATGGGGCCTGATCTACGGGGTGGTGCTGTGCACCGCACGGGCGATGGGCGAGTTCGGTGCGGTCTCGGTGGTCTCCGGCCACATTCGCGGCGTCACCAACACGCTGCCGCTGCATGTCGAGATTCTCTACAACGAGTACAACCACGTGGCTGCATTTGCCGTGGCGAGCCTGTTATTGATCCTTGCGCTGTTCATCCTGCTGCTCAAGCAGTGGAGCGAAGCGCGCATTAGCCGTCTGCGCCAAAGCGCGGCGGAGGAATAATCCATGTCGATCGAAGTCCGTAACGTCAGCAAGAACTTCAATGCTTTCAAGGCCCTCAACAGCATCAATCTGGACATCCAGAGTGGCGAGCTGGTGGCGTTGCTGGGGCCGTCCGGGTGTGGCAAGACCACGCTGCTGCGCATCATTGCCGGTCTCGAAACGCCGGATCAGGGCAATATCGTGTTCCATGGCGAGGATGTTTCCGGTCACGACGTGCGTGATCGCAACGTCGGGTTCGTGTTCCAGCACTACGCCTTGTTCCGCCACATGACGGTGTTCGACAACGTCGCGTTCGGCCTGCGCATGAAGCCGAAGAACCAACGCCCTAACGAAACCCAGATCGCCGCCAAGGTCCATGAACTGCTGAACATGGTGCAACTGGACTGGCTGGCGGACCGTTACCCCGAGCAGTTGTCCGGCGGGCAGCGTCAGCGCATCGCCCTCGCTCGGGCCCTGGCCGTCGAGCCCAAAGTGTTGCTTCTGGATGAGCCGTTCGGCGCGCTCGACGCCAAAGTGCGCAAGGAGCTGCGCCGCTGGCTGGCGCGTCTGCATGAGGACATCAACCTGACGTCCGTGTTCGTGACCCACGACCAGGAAGAGGCCATGGAAGTCGCCGATCGCATTGTGGTCATGAACAAAGGGGTGATCGAGCAGATCGGCTCGCCGGGCGAAGTGTACGAGAACCCGGCCAGCGATTTCGTTTACCACTTCCTGGGCGATTCCAACCGCCTGCATCTGGGTGAAGACAATCATGTGCTGTTCCGCCCCCATGAGGTCTCCCTGTCGCGTCAGGAGGTGGAAGGACACCATCCCGCGGAGGTGCGCGACATCCGCCCGTTGGGCGCGACCACGCGGGTTACGCTGAAAGCCGAGGGGCAGCCAGAGTTGATCGAAGTCGAGGTGGTGAAGGACCACGACAGCCTGATCGGCCTGGCGCGAGGGGAGACGTTGTTCTTCAAACCCAAGGTCTGGCAGAAGTTGGAAAACCTCTGATCGGCTGATCAACACATGATCGTGCCCACGCTCTGCGTGGACATGCATCCCGTGACGCTCCGCCTCACCCTGGCGATGGACGCGGAGCGTCCTGGGCGGCGTTACCACGCGGAGCGTGGGAACGATCTGACAGCCTTCGGCAGAAACGGGCCGAGGAGCTTTTAAACCGCTGCTTTCTTCAAATCCCGCTTGTGCGTGCGCCCCACGCGCCCCTCGATGTTCCCTTGCAACTTCCTGCGCATCCCCATCAGAAAAGCCGCTTCGGCCGTGACGAACAGCGGGCCGATGATCAGGCCGGAAAGGTCGTCCACGAATGCCGGTTTGCGGCCTTCGTAATAATGGCCGATGAACTGAATGACCCAGCCCACGACGAACAGCGCCACACCCGAGCCGAGCCAGACCATCGTGCCTTGCTGCGCCAAGTGGGCGCCAATCCACAGGAACAACGCCAGGACCACCCCCAGGGCAATGCCCAGTGGCCTGTCCAGTCGAAGGTAGAACAAGGTGGCAGCTACGGTTGCCAGCAACGCCGGGGACAGCCAGAGATCACCCAGCGCCCAACTGCTCCAACCAGGACGTGACAGCAGGACCGCCACCGCCAGCACGATCAGCGGTACGCCAATGAAATGCGTGGCGATATTACGTGTGTCGCGGTGGTAGGCCGCGTACTGACTGAGGTGATCGACGAGGTTTTTCATTGTTATTCCTCCCGTAAAGCATGGATCATGCGCCCTGATTTTTGGCCGGGCCCGTTGATGGGCTCAGCCTGCAACAAAACGCCAGCGAGAAAAAGGAGATTCACATGACGAATGGAACCCAATGGCGCTCGTGGTTGCTGAACGATCACTGGTTCAACGATTTGCCCGCCTCACTGCAGGATAGTCTGCTCATGGGCATGCGGCAGCGACGCTTCACGCCGGGCAAGCTGATCTTCGAACGGGGCGCACCGCCTTGCGGGCTTTACGCGCTGCTCGATGGATCCCTGCGCTTCAACGACCTCAAGCAGCAAAGTCAGTGGCTCCCTTGCCCGGTGACCGCACGGCCTTACTGGTTCGGCGAAGTTTCCCTGTTCGATGATCGACCGCGGCTGCGGGACGTCTATGCCGCAGACCAACTCATCCTGCTGCACATGCCCCAGGCGCCGCTTGAGCAACTGTTGAACGAACAGCCCAGGTACTGGCGCTATTTCGCCGACCTGCTGAGGCGCAAGCTGAACCTGGGGGTGCCGTCGCCCGAGCAGATGACGTCATTGCCTACCGATGAGCGGGTGGCCTTTCGGCTGCTGATGCTCGCCCAGGGGTACGGAGACATGGACCGCTCGGTGCGCATCATTTCCATTGCCGACCTGCATTCAACGCGCTGTCTGGGGCTGGCGCCCGATGTGGTCGATCGCGTGCTCGAGCAATTCGCCGAACGCGGACTCCTGCGCCGGGATCATGATTTCATCAGCGAACTGGACATTGGGCGCTTGCGCACGGTTGCGCAGCATCGTCTGACGTTTGCCGGAGCATGACGCGCTGAGTGCAGCACGGTAATACGGTCCGGTAGGCATGGCGGCCCATCGTTTCGCTCATAAGCGAGCCGGGCAAGAGGAGTCTGGATGACAGGGCGTCGCGGAGGAATGAGCCCAGCGCTCAAGCCGAATGCCCGAGGCGCTAGAACCATCGCCAACAAAATTCTGTAACAACCCATCCGTATTCTCTGCATATCCCCGGCGAGCTGGGGGCAGACAGCGTGATTATCAGGGCCGCTCCTTAAGGCAGGGGGTGGCCCTCTTTTTTGCCGCCTTTGCGGCGCCAACCCTCGCGCTACGACATATAAGAGATGGGTATTAATAAATATCTTCTTATTCTTTTTCGAATATATGTCACGTCTCTAAACTCGCCGCCATGAACGCAGAAAATGCAGGAGGCGAAGGCCATGCATAACGAATCGATCCGCTACCTGATCGTGCCCGGCTGGCAAGGATCTGCCGACGACCACTGGCAAACCCACTGGCAGCACAGCTTGCCCAATAGCGTGCGTGTAGAGCAGGCAGACTGGTTCAAGCCACGCCGCGAGGATTGGGTGGGTGAACTCCAGAGAACGATTGCCGCCGATACCACGCCGGTGATTCTGATCGGCCACAGCTTGGGCTGCATCACGGTCGCCCATTGGGCTCAATGGGCGCCTTTGGAGACGCTGCGCCAGGTCCGGGGGGCCTTGCTGGTCGCGCCGGCTGACGTGGAGCGTCCCAATTGCCCGCCCGCCATCCGCAACTTCGCCCCTATTCCCGAGCATTTACTGCCGTTTCCGACGCAAGTGGTCAGTTCGGATAATGACTCCGCCGTCAGCGCGCTACGTGCAATGGAAATGGCCCGCAATTGGGGAGCCGAGATCGGCATTCTCAGCGGTGCTGGCCATATCAATGTGAAGTCCGGCCACCAACGCTGGGAGCAGGGGTTCGCTTACCTGTATCGCCTGCAAGGCCGTATCGAGCAACTCACGCGCCGTCGCGCGTGACACGTCGCGGCGTAGTCACGCGCGCCCACATCGGTCTTTTTCGCCGCAGTGATCCGACAGGCGCTGCGGTTTTTTTTTAAACGTCCAGGCATCGATGGCTTGGGCGGGAGCCTGCCATGAGCCATTCAGATCTACCGCAACAGCCGCTTCTCACTTTCCCTGACGCCGAAAAAAGCCCCTTGAGCATCCGTGCCAAGGCGCTGGTGTTTTTTGACCCGCGGTCGCGTCGATTACGGGAGGAGATGGAGCAGTTGGCGCCTCTGGACCTGCCGGTGCTCATCCGCGGCGAGCCAGGAACGGGTAAAGAATTGCTCGCGCGGCATATTCATCGCGGCAGTGATCGCGCCGGGCTGTTCGTCTCGGTGAATTGCGGCGCAATCAGTCCCACTTACGCAGAAGCCGAATTGTTTGGCTACGCACCAGGTACGCACAGTGGCTCGGCCAGCAGCCGGGCAGGGTGGTTCGGTTCGGCCACTGGCGGGACGCTGTACCTGGACGAGATTGCCGACTTGCCATTGGCGATCCAGATCAAGTTACTGGCTGCGCTGGAGAATCACGAAGTGACCCGCGTCGGCGCCTCGCAGCCCACGCAGGTCGATGTTCGGCTGGTGGCCGCGACGAGTATTGACCTGAGCCTGGCCGTCAAAGCCGGAAAATTCCATGAGCGCCTTTACCGTTACCTCAGCGAAGGGCGCCTGGATTTACCGTCGCTGAGGGAGCAGCCGGGGAATATCCTGCCGTTGGCCGAATACTTTCTGGGGATCTACAGCCAGCGCCTGGATTTTGAAATGCCTCTGATCAGCGAGGCGGCTCAGCACCTGCTGGAAGCGCATTTTTGGCCGGGCAATACCCGAGAGCTGGAGAACGTCATCCATTTCGCCCTGCTGGTGAGCAGCGGCTCGGAAATTCTGCCGGAACACCTCAACCTGCCCTTGCGCTGATTGCCTGTGCAGGAGCGCGCTTGCGCGCCATGACGTCGGGACATCAGACATTAGGGTGGCTGACACAATGCAATCGCGGGTAAACGCGCTCCTACCAAGCGGTTCTTCATACGCAACCTGCGATTTAGACAGTCGGATGGTGGCTAAAAGCCTTGTGAGAACCAAAAGGCATATACATTCGCTTAAAAAGTATTGTCTCGGCATAAAAAATGTCGGTAATGTCCGCGTCAGCCGCCACCCTCCCGGGTCGTACCCGCGGCATCCATGAAACAGAGTTGCCCACAAGGCGACCGGATTCTACTAAGGACATCGCATGAAAAAGACGTTGCTGTTCACCGCATTGGCGGCTGCCCTCTCCTTCGGCATCAACGCGGCACAGGCTGCGGAAAAACTGGTCGTAGGTGCGACCGCCGTTCCCCACGCCGAGATTCTGGAGCTGATCAAGCCTGAGCTGGCCAAAGAGGGCGTGGACCTGCAGATCAAGGTATTCACCGATTACGTGCAACCGAACGTGCAACTGAACGAAAAACGTCTGGACGCCAACTATTTCCAGACCAAGCCCTACCTGGACGGCTTCAACAAAGGTAAAGGCGCGACGCTGGTGACCGGTGTGGGCGTACACGTCGAACCGTTCGGCGGCTATTCGAAGAAGTGGAAGTCCATCGACCAGTTGCCCGAAGGCGCTACCGTGGCCATTCCAAACGAAGGCAGCAATGCCGGTCGCGCCCTGCTGTTGCTGCAGAAGAACGGCCTGATCACCCTGAAAGATCCGACCAACGCGCTGGCGACACCCAAAGACATCGCCACCAACCCGAAAAAACTGAAATTCCGCGAGCTGGAATCGGCCCTGCTGCCGCGCGCGCTGGACCAGGTCGACCTGGACCTGATCAACACCAACTACGCGCTGGAAGCCAAGCTGAATCCGAAGAAAGACGCGCTGATCCTGGAAGGCTCCGACTCGCCTTACGTGAACTACTTGGTGACCCGTACGGACAACGCCCACACCGACGCCATCGAAAAGCTTTCCAAGGCGCTGACCAGCCAGCAAGTCAAAGACTTCATCAACAAGAAGTACGACGGTGCGGTATTGCCAGCGTTCTGATGAGCAGATGATGTTGTTGAAGGTGCGAGCTTACTCGCGATGGCGATGCGTCTTACTGCTGTGTTCGACTTGATGCATCGCCAGCAAGCCCCAGCCTTCCAAGGGTGGTGACATCACTGCCCTGCGTTTTTCACGCCGACGGCACGTATCTGCGTCGGCGTTTTCGCATGGGTGCCCAATGCGCGGCGCAGCGCGATGAGCAGCTTCACATTGTCTTCAGAGGCTTTGCCCTGGCCATGATCTGCATCGTTTTCGCGTAGCGGCATCGCTGTTCCTCTCATTCCCATGCCCGATAGTCGGTTCGTTCCGTATCAAGCCTCGCTGCAAGACGGAAGATAGACAGGTAGTGGAGGACGTGGTTCTGGGGCCATTCGGAATTTTCACCGCGGCGTGCGTCGGATGGTGGCATTGAGCCTTGGCTAGTTCTTTCGGCGCTATCCATATTCCGCAACAGTATTTAAATTTCCTTTCTTATATCTATAAAGTTCCGCCTCATCAGTCAGCCCTTTGAGTCGGAGTTCTCATGCCAGCAGTCTCCCCCGCTTCCTTGTCGGCGCAAGCGCCGGGCCAGCAGTTCGACGTGCGTCCATTCACCGAAAAGGTGGGCGCGGAGATCGTTGGGCTTGACCTATCAAAGCCGCTGAACGACGCAGACTTTGCGTGCGTGCACCGCGCCCATCTCGACCACCACGTCGTGGTGTTTCGCGACCAGCACATCACACCGCAGCAGCAGATCGACTTCAGCCGCCGTTTTGGCGTGCTGCAGATCCATGTGCTCAAGCAATTTCTGCTGCCCAACCACCCCGAAATCCTGATCGTCTCCAATATCGTCGAGAACGGTCAGCCGGTCGGGCTGGGCGACGCGGGCAAGTACTGGCACTCGGATCTCTCCTACAAA
This sequence comes from Pseudomonas sp. GD03842, assembly GCF_029841165.1. Taxonomy (NCBI): domain Bacteria; kingdom Pseudomonadati; phylum Pseudomonadota; class Gammaproteobacteria; order Pseudomonadales; family Pseudomonadaceae; genus Pseudomonas; species Pseudomonas sp. GD03842. The sequence goes on from NZ_JAOCEA010000022.1 coordinate 62,479, forward strand.
GAACTGCCAAGCCTGGGATCAATGCTCTATGCCCAGGAATTGCCCAGCGAGGGGGGCGATACATTGTTCGCCGATATGCACCTGGCGTGGGATACGTTGCCTGACCACCTGCGCAAGGCCGTCGAAGGTCGCAACGCGGTGCACAGCTATACCTCCCGCTACCGTGACGGCCGCAACGCTGAGAACTGGCGCCCGACCCTCAGCGCCGAGCAACTGGCACAAGTGGCGGTCGTCAGCCATCCGATCGTGCGGACCCACCCGGAAAATGGCCGCAAGGCGCTGTTCGTCAGCGAGGGCTTCACCACTCATATCGTCGGCCTGCCTGAAGACGAAAGCCGGGCAATTCTGGATGAGCTTTATGCCCACAGCGTGCGCCCGGAGAACGTTTATCGCCATAAGTGGCAGGAGAACGACATGGTGTTCTGGGACAACCGTTCCCTGATTCACCTGGCCGGTGGCACTCCCGACCATCTGCGCCGGCGCCTGCACCGCACGACCATTCAGGGCGATGCGCCGTTCTGATCCACTTTTTGATTGAGAGCTCGCTCAATGAATGCTGTTCTGCAAAGCCACACGGCTAGCGATCGCTTGAATGCGCAACAGGCCGATCAGCCTACCGCTGAAGCGCTGTTGCAAGTCCAGGGCGTCAGCCTTGAGTACCGCACTCCGCAGCGTGTTGTGCGGGCCACCCATCAGGTCAGTTTCGAGGTCGACCCGGCCGACCGCTTTGTCCTGCTTGGCCCGTCGGGCTGCGGCAAGTCCACGCTTTTGAAGGCGGTGGCCGGTTTCATCACGCCCAGTGAAGGGCAAATTCGTCTGGCGGGCGAGCAGGTCAGAGAACCCGGGCCGGATCGCATCGTCGTCTTTCAGGAGTTCGATCAACTACCGCCTTGGAAAACCGTCATTGAGAACGTCATGTTCCCGTTGCTCGCGTCACGCACCCTCAAACGCCGAGAGGCCGAGGAGCGTGCGCGGCATTACCTGGAAAAGGTGGGCCTGAGCGCCTTTGCCGAGGCGTACCCGCATACCCTGTCCGGGGGCATGAAAGCCCGTGTGGCCATTGCGCGGGCGTTGGCGATGCAGCCGAAAATCCTGCTGATGGACGAGCCTTTCGCGGCGCTTGACGCGCTGACCCGTCGCAAGATGCAAGAAGAATTGCTGGAACTGTGGGAAGAGGTGCGCTTCACGCTGTTGTTCGTGACTCACTCCATCGAGGAAGCGTTGGTGGTCGGCAACCGGATTCTGCTGCTGTCGCCGCACCCGGGGCGCGTTCGTGCCGAGATCAATAGCCATCAATACGACCTCAAGAGTCTGGGTGGCGTGGATTTTCAGGCCTCGGCCCAGCGCATCCATCGCTTGCTGTTCGACGAGGGCGAAACGCCTGCGGTGGAGCAGGATCTGCGGTTTCAAGACATTCGGATCGCCTATTAATGCGCGCCTCGTCCCTGTAGGCGCGCGCTTGCCCGCGATTGCAATCGACTCATTACATTGTTGTCGATGACACACCGCAATCGCGGGCCAGCGCGCTCCTCCGGGACGGTGACCCAAGAGAGACAACACCATGAGCCTTTCCCCCCCGATTCGCGAGGAATATGAAATCGCGCTGGAGCCTTTCACCCAAGAAGACCTGGCCCGCGATATTCCCCTCGCCCAGCGCATCTGGCAGCAAGGCTGGGTACGCAAGAGCGTGATTCTGATCGCCCTGGCGGTGATCTGGGAAATCGCTGCGCGCGTTCAGGGCAACGATTTGCTGTTGCCGAGTTTCATCGACACCGCCAAGGCGTTCGTCGATGGCGTCGTCACTGGCGAGCTGCTGGCCAAGGTCTGGATTTCCCTGACGGTGCTGGTCAAGGGCTACCTGATCGGCATTGTGCTGGCGTTCGGCATGACCACCCTGGCGGTGTCAACGCAACTGGGCCGTGACTTGCTGGCCACGTTGACCTCGATGCTCAACCCGCTGCCCGCCATTGCACTGCTTCCTCTGTCGCTGCTGTGGTTTGGTCTGGGCGAGAACAGCCTGATTTTCGTCCTCGTGCACTCGGTGCTTTGGGCCTTGGCGCTCAATACCTACGCTGGCTTTCTCGGGGTGTCCGAGACCCAGCGCATGGCCGGGCGCAATTACGGCCTGAAGGGGATCCGGTTCGTCTGGCACATTCTCATCCCGGCGGCGCTGCCGTCGATTCTGGCCGGGTTGAAAATCGGCTGGGCGTTTGCCTGGCGCACGCTGATCGCCGCCGAGCTGGTCTTCGGCGCGTCTTCGGGCAAAGGCGGTCTGGGCTGGTACATCTTTCAGAACCGCAATGAGCTGTACACCGACAAGGTGTTCGCCGGCCTGGCGGCCGTGATCATCATCGGTTTGCTGGTGGAAAACCTGCTGTTCAGCAATGTCGAGCGCCTGACCGTCAAGCGCTGGGGCATGCAGCGTTGAGTCAAGCCTAAGAAACACGCCGCTGCATGGACCGGACTGCCGGACATGAAGCCACACAACACTTATTCGCTTTCATGTGAGGAATTCATGGGGACTTCATTCAAACGTCCGGCATTGACCGTGCTGGCAACCACGCTGGGTCTGTTCGGCGCGCTACTGAGCAGCGGCGCGAACGCCGAAGGCAAAATCAGCATCGCTCAGCAATTCGGGATCGGCTACCTGATTCTCGATGTGGTTCAGCAGCAAAAGCTGATCGAGAAGCACGGCAAGGAGCAGGGCATCGATATCAAGGTCGACTGGAACAGCATTTCCGGCGCCACCGCGATGAATGAAGCGCTGCTGGCCGGCGCGCTGGACGTGGTGTCGGCGGGCGTGCCACCGATGCTCACCATATGGGACCGCACCAAGGGCAAACAGAACGTCAAGGCCATCGCCTCGCTGGGATCGATGCCCAACTACCTGTTGAGCAACAATGCGAACGTGAAGAGCATCAAAGACTTCACGGACAAAGACCGCATCGCCGTTCCGGCCGCCGGTGTGGGCTTCCAGTCGCGCACCTTGCAGATCGAGACTGCCAAACTGTTCGGTAACGATAACTACAAGAAATTCGACACCATCTCCGTCAGCCTGCCGCATCCGGACGCTACCTCAGCGTTGATCGCTGGTGGTTCGGAAATCAGCGCGCACTTCTCCAGCCCGCCGTTCCAGTACCAGGAGCTGGAAAACCCCAACGTGCACGAAGTGCTGAGCTCGTACGACGTATTGGGCGGTCAGGCGACCTTCAACGTGCTTTATACGACGCAGAAATTCCACGACGAAAACCCGAAGACGTACAAGGCTTTCTACGACGCGCTGGCTGAAGCCGAGAAGATCATCAAGGCCGACAAAACGGCAGCGGCCAAGACCTACATCGAAGTCGAAAAATCCAAACTGCCATTGCCGCTGGTGGAAAAGATCGTCAACGATCCGGAAATCGATTTCACCGTCGTGCCGCAACGCACCTACATCTACGCCGAGAAACTGCATGAGATCGGCGTGCTGAAGAACAAGGCGGACAGCTGGAAAGATTTCTTCTTCGAAGAAGCCCACGGGGGAGCGGGTAGCTGAGGCGATCCCGTGCTTCGGCAGCTAGGCGTGACGGCAGATCGCCGAGTAAGCCACGCTGCCGCAGAGGGGAGCGCCATTCAATCGGGCCAACGCCATGGCGGTTGATCGAGCATCCCCTGACCGACGATACCGGTCTGTCCCAATTCCTTCTCCAACACAATGCTGTTGCAGTGGGGGTCTCGTTCCAACGCTGCAATCAAACGGCTGGCGTGTGACACCACCCAGATCTGGCAGTTTTTCGAGGCCCGGATGATCAGCCTGGCCAGCGCAGGCAACAGGTCCGGGTGCAGGCTGGTTTCCGGCTCATTGAGCACCATCATCGTGGGCGGGCGAGGCGTGAGCAGCGCAGCGATCAGCAGCAGATAGCGAAGCGTACCGTCGGACAACTCCGAGGCCGACAATGGCCGGAGCAACCCATGTTGGTAGAACGCCAGCGCGAACAGCCCCCCTGCCTGTACGTCAATCGCAATGCGTGCGCCGGGGAATGCATCGCTGATCGCATCATCCAGCACGTCAGGCTCGCCGATTTCACGGATGGTCTGCAGCGCTGCGGCCAAGTCCCTGCCATCGTGATGAAGGACGGGCGTGCGAGTGCCCAGTTGCGGTTGGCGCGCGGGGGCTTCGGTGTCACTGCGAAAGTGATCATAAAATCGCCAACCCCGAATGCGTTCGCGAAGCTCGATCACTTCTGGAGAGGACCGCATGCTGCCCACCTGATCGAACAGGCTGTCGAACGTGGGAGTATGTTGCGCGAGGACGTCCCAACTGCGGCCCTCGCGAGCGCGGATCATAGGGCCGGCACGATCCACCAACAGGCTGGCGGGGCGGTAGAGAGGGCCAGCCCAGATGCATTCGCGCTTGATCTCGGGGTCGAGGCCGAAGGCGCTTTGATCGAGCGGCGGCGGTGGCAGGCCCAGTGAGATGGCGTAACTGAAGTCCTGCGCCGCAAACCCCAGACGCAGGCGGACCACATCACTGCGCGGCCCTCCTTGAATCTCGACCTCACCGTTGCGCATGCGCCGGCTGATGCTTTCCGGTCCGGCCCAGACCGTAGAACTCAGGCCACCTTCCCTTGCCAGCGCATTGATGACCCCACCCTGCGCCGTCTCGGCCAGCAACCGCAGCGCTCGGTAAAGGTTGGATTTGCCACTGCCGTTAGGTCCAGTGACCAGATTCAAACGCGCCAGCGGCACGATCAGTGTGTTGATCGAGCGGTAATTGGCGATGGCGAGGGTGGTAAGCATCGAGCATTCCATGCGGTGAGCAGGCGTGACTGGCGAGTCCGGTTGGCCGAGTTTAGCGGGGGAAGGAACCCTAATCTACGCTCACAGTCGCATGATCACATCACGACGGCGTTGGGCTGTGTGATGCACGCCTCGGCATTGCCACAAGGAGCTTGCATGCCTGCTCATCCCTCATTGCTTCGAAACGGCCTCAAGGCGGTGGCGCTGGGCGTATGCCTCATCGCGCTGTCAGGGTGCGGCAAGGAAAAGCCGGCGGATCCCGTACACCCTCGCGTGCAGGTGCAAGAGGTGAAAACCACTGAATTCGCCGCAACGGTGGCACTGACGGGCGATATCCAAGCGCGCGTGCAGACACAACTGTCGTTCCGCGTGGGCGGCAAAATCATCCAGCGTATGGTCGATGTCGGGGACCGTATCACCGCCAAGCAGGTGCTGGCCAAACTGGACCCCAAAGACCTGCAGACCAACGTCGACTCGGCCATCGCTGCCGAAGCTGCCGAGCAAGCGCGGGTCAAGCAGACCTCAGCCGCCTTCGTGCGCCAGGAAAAGTTGCTGCCCAAGGGTTACACCAGCAAAAGCGAATACGATGCCGCACAGGCGCAACTGCGCAGTAGCCAGAGCGCCTTGAAAGCTGCCCAGGCGCAACTGGCCAACGCCCGTGAGCAACTGGGTTACACCTCGCTGATCGCCGATGCGCCGGGCGTCATTACGGCACGTCAGGCTGAGGTTGGTCAGGTGGTGCAGGCGACCATGCCGATCTTCAGCCTGGCGCGCGACGGTGAGCGGGACGCAGTCTTCAACGTCTACGAATCCCTGTTCGTCCAGCCGCCGGGTGATGAACCGGTGGAAGTCACCTTGCTGGATAACCCGAACATCAAGGTCAGCGGAAAGGTGCGCGAAATCACCCCTGCCGTTTCCGCACAAACCGGGACGTTGCAGGTAAAAATTGCCCTCGACACGCTACCCGAAGGGATGGACCTGGGCTCTGTAGTGAGCGCGGCGCTCAGCGTGCCCGCCCGGCAAAGTGTCGAACTTCCCTGGTCGGCGCTGACCAAGGGCTTGGGCGAGCATCTGGGCCAACCGGCTGTGTGGATCGTCGACGAACAGAATAAAGCCAGCCTGCGTCCCGTCACCGTAGGGCGGTACCTGACTGGGAAAGTGATCATTACCGAAGGCCTGAAAAACGGGGAGAAAGTGGTGGTTGCCGGAAATCAGCTGCTGCACCCTGACATGCAGGTTGAGCTCGCAGGCGTTTCCAGTGCGTCAGCAGGAGGAGCTCAATGAAGCGCCTGTCTGGCCTGTTGCTGAGCGCCTTGTTGCTGAGCGGTTGTGGAAAGGAGGAGGCGCCGCCTGAACCTGTGCGTCCCGTGCTGTTCATGGAAGTCAAACCACAGGCCGAGGAAAACCTGGGTCGTTTCGCCGGAAACATCGCCGCACGGTACGAGAGCACGCTGGGTTTCCGAGTGTCGGGACGCATCGCTTCGCGCAGCGTCGACGTCGGCGCAGAAGTCGAAAAGGGCCAGTTGCTGGCGACGCTGGACCCCACCGATCTGCAGAACCAGTTGCGCGCTTCTCAGGGCGATCTGGCTCGGGTCGAGGCGCAGTACATCAATGCCCAGGCCAATGCGCGGCGTCAGCAGGAGTTGTTCGACCGGGGCGTGGGCGCACAAGCAGCGCTGGATGTGGCGGTGACCGACCTGAAGACCTCTCAATCCTCGTTCAACCAAGCCAAGGCGTCCGTACAACAGGCGCAGGATCAGTTGAGCTATAGCGAGTTGCGCACCGATCACCCAGCGGTGGTGACGCAATGGAAAGCCGAAGCGGGGCAGGTGGTCAGTGCCGGTGAGCAAGTGGTGACGCTGGCGCGGCCCGACATCAAGGAGGCGGTGATCGACCTTCCCGCGCCGCTGGCAGAACAACTGCCGAAGGATGTGGTGTTCAAAGTGGCCAGCCAGTTGGAGCCCGAGATCAACACCACCGCGACGCTGCGCGAGTTGGAGCCCCAGGCTGAAAGCGCGACGCGCACCCGACGCGCGCGCCTGATTCTCGCTCAGACCCCTGCCGCCTTTCGACTGGGCACGGCGATCAGTGTGACCCTGAGCTCAGCCATTGCGCCGCGCATTGAATTGCCCCTCAACGTGTTACAGGACGTCGACGGCAAAACCCAGATCTGGGTCATCGACATGCAGAACCAGACCGTTTCACCGCGCCCGGTTACGGTGGTAAGCCGCGACAGCGATTCGGTCGTCATCGCCGGTGGTGTGAGCGGCGGTGATCGCGTGGTCACCGCCGGTGTAAACAGCCTCAAGCCGGGGCAGAAAGTCAAAGTCGATAAGGACAGCCCGCGATGAAAGGGAACTTCAACCTCTCCGACTGGGCGCTCAAACATCAGTCCTTCGTCTGGTACCTGATGTTCGTCGGCCTGCTCATGGGCGTATTTTCGTACATGAACTTGGGCCGCGAAGAAGACCCGTCCTTCACCATCAAGACCATGGTGATCCAGACCCGCTGGCCCGGCGCAACCGTGGACGAAACGCTGGAACAGGTCACCGACCGTATCGAGAAAAAACTCGAAGACCTCGATTCTCTGGACTACGTGAAAAGCTACACCCGCCCTGGCGAATCGACGGTTTTTGTCTACCTGCGAGATACCACCAGCGCCAAGGACATTCCGGAAATCTGGTACCAGGTCCGGAAAAAAATTGACGACATTCGCGGGACGTTTCCACAGGGTCTGCAAGGCCCAGCCTTCAACGATGAGTTCGGGGACGTGTACGGCTCGATCTACGCCTTCACCGCCGACGGCCTGACCTTCCGCCAGCTCCGCGATTACGTCGAACAGGTGCGGGTGCAGATCCGTGATGTGCCGGGGTTGGGCAAGGTCGAGATGATCGGCCAGCAGGACGAAGTGATTTACCTGAATTTCTCGACCCGCAAACTGGCCGCACTGGGCCTCGATCAGCGGCAGGTCGTGCAGAGTCTCCAATCACAAAATGCCGTGACCCCGGCGGGCGTCATCGAAGCAGGGCCCGAGCGGATCTCGGTGCGTACGTCCGGCCAGTTCGAGTCTGAGAAGGATCTGGAGACCGTGAACCTGCGGCTCAACGACCGCTTTTACCGGCTGAGCGACATCGCCGAAATCAGTCGAGGCTACGTGGATCCGCCCAAGCCGATGTTCCGCTTCGACGGTAAACCGGCGATCGGCTTGGCGATCGCCATGCAGAAGGGCGGAAACGTGCAGGCGTTCGGCAAGGAACTGCACGCCCGTATGGAGCAGGCTACCGCCGACCTGCCGGTGGGCGTTGGGGTGCACAACGTTTCCGATCAGGCGCAGGTGGTGGAGAAGGCCGTCGGCGGCTTCACCAGCGCACTGTTCGAGGCGGTAGTGATCGTTCTGGTCGTCAGCTTCATCAGCCTTGGCGTGCGGGCCGGGCTGGTGGTGGCGTGCTCGATCCCGCTGGTCCTGGCGATGGTGTTCGTGTTCATGGAGTACAGCGGCATCACCATGCAGCGGATCTCGTTGGGGGCGTTGATCATCGCATTGGGCCTGCTGGTAGATGACGCGATGATCACCGTCGAGATGATGGTCACGCGTCTGGAAATGGGCGACAGCAAAGAGCAGGCGGCGACCTACGCCTATACGTCAACGGCCTTTCCGATGCTCACCGGCACGCTCGTGACGGTGGCGGGGTTCGTGCCCATCGGCTTGAACGCCAGTTCGGCGGGGGAATACACCTTTACGCTGTTCGCGGTCATCGCTGTCGCCATGCTGGTGTCGTGGGTGGTGGCTGTGCTGTTCGCTCCGGTGATTGGGGTGCACATCCTCAGCGACAAGATCAAGAAGCAAGATGACAAGCCGCCGGGACGCATTGCGCGGGCCTTCACAGGGTCGATGTTCTGGGCGATGCGCAACCGCTGGCTGGCGATCTTCATCACCATCGCCTTGTTCGCCACGGCGCTGTTTTGCATGCGTTTTGTGCAGAACCAGTTCTTCCCGTCTTCCGACCGCCCGGAAATTCTGCTCGACCTCAACTTGCCTCAAAACGCATCGATCAATGAAACGCGCAAAGCAGTGGACCGGCTGGAGGCGACGCTCAAGGACGATCCGGACATCGTGCGCTGGAGCACCTACATTGGCCAAGGCGCCGTGCGGTTCTATCTGCCCCTGGATCAACAGCTGGAGAACCCGTATTACGCGCAGCTGGTCATCGTAAGCAAGGGGCTGGAAGAGCGTGCGGGGTTGATGGATCGGCTCAACAAGCGCCTGCGCGAGGATTTCGTCGGCATCGGTACTTACGTTCAGCCGCTGGAAATGGGCCCACCCGTGGGGCGCCCGATTCAATACCGTATCAGCGGCGACAACATCGACAAGGTGCGTCAGCACGCGATCGATCTGGCCACCCTGCTGGACAAGAATCAGCACATCGGTGAAATGATCTACGACTGGAACGAGCCGGGCAAAGTCCTGCGCATCGACATCAATCAGGACAAGGCGCGGCAACTGGGGTTGTCTTCCGAGGACGTGGCGCAGTTGATGAACAGCATTGTCGTCGGCGCCAACGTTACCCAAGTGCGCGATGACATCTACCTGATCAACGTGGTAGGGCGCGCAGTGGATGCCGAGCGTGGCTCACCGGAAACGCTACAAAACCTGCAAATCGTCACCCAGGGCGGTACGTCGATTCCGTTGCTGGCGTTCGCCAACGTGCGTTATGAACTGGAACAGCCATTGGTCTGGCGCCGAGATCGCAAACCTACCATCACCTTGAAGGCTGCGGTGCGTGACGAAATCCAGCCGACGGATCTGGTGAAGCAACTCAAGCCGGAGATCGACAAATTCGCGGCCGATCTGCCCGTGGGCTACAAGATCGCCACCGGCGGGACGGTGGAGGAAAGCGGTAAGGCTCAGGGGCCGATCGCCAAAGTGGTGCCGCTGATGTTGTTTCTCATGGCGACGTTCCTGATGATCCAGCTGCACAGCGTGCAGAAAATGTTCCTCGTCGCCAGTGTTGCACCGCTGGGGTTGATCGGCGTGGTATTGGCGCTGGTCCCGACGGGCACGCCGATGGGGTTCGTGGCCATTCTGGGCATCCTCGCGCTGATTGGCATCATCATCCGCAACTCGGTGATTCTGGTGACGCAGATTCACGAGTACGAGGAAGCGGGCTATCTGCCGTGGGATGCGGTCGCAGAGGCGACCGAGCACAGGCGGCGTCCCATTCTGCTGACCGCTGCGGCGGCGAGCCTGGGCATGATTCCTATCGCCCGGGAAGTGTTTTGGGGCCCGATGGCCTACGCGATGATCGGTGGCATCATCAGCGCGACCTTGCTGACGCTGCTGTTCCTGCCTGCGCTGTACGTGGCCTGGTACAAGATCAAGGAACCGACGAAAGCGCAGAGGGAGCAAGCCGAGGCGCAAAAGCGCGACCGTGATGATGAAGACGACGTGGACACGACCGAAGCCGACCCCCATCGGCCGCAGGCGTAGACGTCCTACCAGGGGGGGTGATCCCGCTGTAGCAGCGCGGCTCGTTGGGGCTGCTACAGCGTGCGCTGCGCAGGGCTTTTCAAACCTTGCGCCACACACTCGCCAGCCAGGGCTGCTGCGCGCGCGGCAAGCCTTCGGGGCGGTAATAGTGCTCGACCTCGTCAAAACCGGCCTCCACCAACAAGGCGCTCCAGCCCGCCAGGTCATGGAATGAGCCATAGCGCTCGCCTTTCCAGCCTTCCTGATTGTTTCCACGAGGGTTCGAGCTGAAGAGCACTCCACCGGGTTTGAGCGCTGAGTGCAATTGGCTTAAGACGCGGGGCAATTCCTGACGCGGGACATGAAACAGCGAAGCGTTGGCAAAGACACCATCAAAGCGTTCGCTGGGCAGCTGCAGCTCCAGAAAGTTTTGGTGCAGCACTTCGCATCCGCTGTCGGCGCGTGCCATGTCGGCGAAACGTTGCGAACCGTCGAGCCCGGTCGCGATATGACCTAGCGCGGTAAAGGTACGCAAATCCCGCCCTGGTCCGCAGCCGAAGTCGAGAATCTCAAACGGTGCAGGGCCCTGGATATTCCGCAACAGCGCATCGATGTTCTGGCTGACGTCATGATCCCGAGTGCCTTCACGGAAACCCTCGGCCACCTCGTCGTAGTTGGCGAGCGTGGTGGCGGTGATCTGGGCGAGGGCTTGCGGGTCAAGTTTCATGTCGGCGGATTCTGAGCAGAGGAAGCAGCCAATATACCTCCGCGTGGTCGCCCTGTTAAAACCTCTCCGAGCAAGCTTGCCCGTGACCTGCCGCGTAGCGACAGCAAAATCGGACTGCGCTGTTTCAGAGACATCGAGTGCTTAGGGTTTACTGCCGCTGCGCAGCAGGTCGCGGGCAAGCGCGCTCCTACGGCCAGAATCGCGGGCATGTGCGCTCCTACGGGCAGAATCGCAGGCGGATCAGCGCTTGTTCAACCGCAATGCCAATCGATCTCCACCCAGTTGAATCACCGCCACCAACACCACCAGCAATACGATCACAGTCAACATCACTTGCGTGTCGAAACGCTGATAACCATAGCGGTAGGCGATGTCGCCCAAGCCGCCTGCACCGATGGCGCCAGCCATGGCCGAGGAGTTGATCATGGTGACCAGGGTGATCGTGAAACCACCGACGATTCCTGGCAGCGCTTCGGGCAGCAGTACGTGCCAGACGATGTGCCAGCGGCGGCAGCCCATGGCTTGGGCGGCTTCGATCAAGCCGTGGTCGACTTCCCGCAGGCTGACTTCGGCGATCCGCGCAAAGAAGGGCGTGGCGGCGATGGTCAACGGCACCACCGCTGCCCACACGCCATAGGTGGTCCCGACGATCAGACGGGTGAAGGGGATCAGCGCGACCATCAGGATCAGAAACGGCACCGAGCGAAAGATGTTCACGAAGGCGCCGAGCACGCGGTTGAGGTGGGGTGCTTCGAAAATGCCGCCCTTGCCACTGGTGACCAGAATCACCGCCAGCGGAATCCCGAGAATCAGTGCGAGCAGCGACGAGACCCCGACCATCAAAAAGGTGTCGATGACGCCTTGCCACAAACGATCAAGCCACATAACCCAGCACCTTTGCATGTTGCGCCTGGCTGCAGGCGCGATCGAGCAGTTCTTCTGCGGACAGCGGTGAGCCCCTGACGGCGAGCACCAAATGGCCCAGCGCGCGTCCCTGAATGCGTTCCACCCCACCCTGCAGCAGACTGACGCGCCCGCCAAACGCCCCGAACAACGCCGACAAATCCGGCTCCTGGCCGTTGCTGCCGGTGAATTGCAGGTCCAGCACGATGCTGCTGTGCGTGGTTGATGGATGGCGTTGCAAACGAGTCTGCACGTCTTCCGGCAGCGCATGCTGCAGCGGTGCCAGCAAGGTCTTGCTCACCTCATGCTGCGGATTGCCGAACACCTGCCATACGGGGCCCTGCTCGGCGATCTGGCCTCGCTCAAGCACCACGACGCGGTCGCAGATTTCCCGGATCACGGCCATCTCATGGGTAATCAGGATGATGGTCAGGCCCAGCCGCTGATTGATCTCGCGCAGCAGGCCCAGAATTGATTGCGTGGTTTCAGGATCAAGCGCCGAGGTGGCTTCGTCGCACAGCAAAATTTCAGGGTCATGCACCAGCGCCCGCGCGATGCCGACACGCTGTTTCTGCCCGCCGGACAGTTGCGCCGGGTAGGCGTTGTGCTTGTCGTTCAGGCCGACCAGTTCCAGCAATTCCGCGACTTTGCGCTGACGCTGATCCTTGGGTACGCCCGCCACCTTGAGCGGCAACTCGACGTTCTTCCACACCGTTTTCGCCGACATCAGATTGAAGTGCTGGAAGATCATGCCAATGCGCCGACGCAGTTCCACCAGCTTGTCTTCGTTGAACGCGGCGATGTCGACCTGGTCGATCAGCACCCGCCCGCTGGTGGGCTGCTCCAGACGATTGATCGTGCGAATCAGCGAAGACTTGCCCGCCCCGCTGCGGCCGATGATGCCGAAGATTTCGCCGCGCTGGATGTCCAGATCGATACCTTGCAAGGCCGCGACCGGCCCTTGCTGGCCTTCATAGATTTTGCCCAGTTGGCTGAAGCGCACGTGAGCTTGCGCCTTCTCGGGGTGCAGACGCACGTGTTCGGCGGAATGCGGTGTGGGCGCTTCCAAGGGCAGGGAGCGTTGCACGGTGGCGGTCATGGTCAGTTCTTCCAGCCGACCTGATACAGCGAGCCATTCACTTTATCCAGCGAGGCGCGCACGACAGGGGAGTGTTGATAAATGTCGATGAATTTGGCCAGGCGCGGGTCGTCCTTGTGGTCGGGCTTGATCACGAACTGAATGACGTATTCGGGGTGGTCCAGCCCGTCGAAGAGGATCGCCGACGCAGGATCGAAGGTTTTCGCCAGGCGGATGTAGGCGGGATAGCCCTGCACCAGGTCGGCGTCGTCGTAGGCGCGGACCAACTGCACGGCCTCGACCTGTATCAGTTTGAGCTTCTTGGGGTTGGCGGTAATGTCTTCTTCGGTGGCTTTGTAGCCCACGCCTGGTTTGAGTGTGATCAAGCCGGCCTTGGCCAGCAGTTGCAGCCCACGGCCGCTGTTGATCGGGTCGTTGGCGATGGCCACCGTCGCACCGGTCGGGAGCTCATCGAAGCTTTTATATTTTTTCGAATACAGGCCCACGTTGTTGATGATCCCCGGCGCGTAAGGCACCAGATCGAAACCCGACGCTGCCTTGGCGTTCTCCAGGAACGGGATGTGCTGGAAGTAGTTCACGTCAATGTCGCCGGCGTTGAGGCTGACGTTAGGAGCGATCCAGTCGGTGAATTCCACCAACTCGACCTTCAGGCCCTGCTTGTCCGCCTCGGCCACTGCCGTTTCCAGCGGAATGGCGAACGCCGCGGTGGTGCCGACTTTCAGCGGTTGATCGGCGGCCTGGAGGGTGCCGGTGGAAAGCCCGAGCGACAGGGCCAGGGTGAGCAGCGTCTTTGTCATGTTTCTTATCCGATTTAATGTTCAGAGTGAAATCTGTCGAGCTGTCGCGGGGGCTGTAGGCGCGCGTGCCCGCGATGTCGTTGTGTCAGCCGCCAGCGTTGTCACGGCAGATCGCAATCGCGGGCACGTGTGCTTCTACGGGGCCAGTGCGTCTGTTGAATCGCGGGACCGATACCGCGCTCCCGCATGCCGCTCAGGCAGCCTCGCCGAGCCCCCGGAAAACAACTTTTCGCGTAAGGTGCCGTGCTCGTAAGCGGTCTTGTAGGATCCGCGCCGCTGCAGCTCGGGGATCACCAAGTCGATGAAGTCTTCATAGGTTTCCGGGGTCACGATGCGGGTCAGGTTGAAGCCATCGAGGCCTGTTTCGGCAATCCACGATTCCAGTTCGTCGGCCACCTGCTCGGGCGATCCCACCAGCGTGATGTAGCGCCCGCCCAATGCGTGCTGATCCAGCAACTTTTGCCGGGTCCAGTCGTTGTTCCTGAGAATCTTCGTCGCCGATTGAATGGCATTGCCTTTGACGTGCTGGATAGGCTCGTCGAGTTCATAGTTGGCGAAGTCGATTCCGGTCGACGCCGCGAAGTGCGCCAGCCCGGCTTCCGCGCTGGCGTATTTCAGGTATTCGGCATGCCGCGCGCGCGCGGCGTCTTCGGTTGGGCCGACGATCACGTTCAGACCCATGAACACCTTGATGTCGTCCGGATCACGTCCGGCGGCCACCGCGCTGGCCCGCACTCTGTCGACCTGTTCCCGCGTCGCTGTCTTGTTTTGCCCACTGATGAATACGCACTCGGCGTTATTCCCAGCGAACTGCAAGCCGCGGTCCGAACTGCCCGCTTGAAACAGAACTGGCGTGCGTTGCGGGGAGGGTTCGCAGAGGTGATAGCCTTCGACCTGGTAGAACTCGCCGCGATGCCTGACCTTATGCACCTTTGCGGCCTGGGCGTAGACGCGCGACTGTCGGTTTTCGATGACCGCATCATCTTCCCAACTGCCTTCCCAGAGTTTGTAGAGCACTTCCAAGTACTCATCGGCCTGGTCGTAACGGCGATCGTGTTCAATCTGCTGCGTCAGCCCCATGGCCTTCGCAGCGCTGTCCAGATACCCCGTGACAATGTTCCAACCCACGCGACCCTGGGTCAGGTGATCGAGGGTCGACATGCGCCGGGCGAACAGATAAGGCGCTTCATAGGTCAGGTTGGCAGTCAGGCCGAACCCCAGGTGCTTGGTGACGGCGGCCATGGCCGACACCAACAGCAATGGATCGTTGACCGGCAACTGGATCGACTCTTTCAGTGTCACGTCGATGGAGTTCTGATAGACGTCGTACACACCGACGATGTCCGCGATGAAAAGTCCGTCGAACAGCCCGCGCTCCAGCAGTTGTGCAAGCTTCGTCCAATAGTCGAGTGTCTTGTACTGGGTCGACGTGTCTCGCGGATGGGTCCAGAAACCGTGGTTGATGTGGCCGATGCAGTTCATGTTGAACGCGTTGAGCAGGATTTTTTTCTTGCTCATCAGATCGTCCCCCGGCGTGGCGGATTCACGTCGTTCAAATAGAAGTTGCCGATGGCGTGGTACTTCCACCGCACAGGGTCGTGCAGCGTGTGCACCCGCGCATTGCGCCAGTGACGGTCCAGGCCGTGTTCGGCCAGCGTCGATTGCGAACCGGCCAGTTCGAACAGGGTGCTACCGGCCGCCAGGGAAATTTCGGTGCTGATGGCGCGGGCCTCCGCGACCGCAATCGAAGCTTCGGCCACATTCTCGGCCGTGCTCTGGGCTTGTGCGTGATCCAGGTATTGCCCGGCCCGCTCCAGTAAGGCTTCTGCGGCATGCAAGCGAATGCCGAGTTTGCCGAAACTGTGCAAGGTCAGTGGATCGTCGACGGCCTTTTCGATACCCGAATCGATCCAGGGCCGGGTGCGCGTACGCACAAAATGCAGCGCGTCCTCGAACGCGGCGCGGGCGATGCCGGTGTCGATGGCGGCATGAAGAATCTGCGCCAGTGGGCCCACCGTGGTCGGCCGCTCGAACGCACTCTGGAACGGCACCACGTCTGTGTCGTTGACGTAGACATTGTCGAACTCCACCGAGCCGCTGCCTGTGGTGCGTTGGCCGAAGCCGCTCCAGTCATCGACCACCGTCAGACCTTGGGCGTCGGCCGCAACGAACGCAAGCTGCTGGATGCCCTTCTCGTCGATCACCGACGTTGGAATGCGCTGCGCGTAGAGAGCGCCCGTGGCGTAAAACTTGCGGCCGTTGATGCGCCAGCCTTGGCCGTCCCGGGTCAAGCGCGTGGTGCGGTCATGGGCGGTTTTGGTTCCCAGTTCGGCCAGGGCATTGCCGAACCGCTGGCCAGCGAGGACCTCGGCATACAGCCGCTTCTGCTGCTCGGGGCTGCCGTTCACCCGCAGGACTTCGAGCGCGTAGAAATGGTTTTGCGGAATCTGGCCCAGCGATCCGTCCGCGGCGGAGATGATGCGGATCACTTCGGCCAGCGTCACGCTTGAGACGCCCGCGCCGCCGAACGCTTTCGGTACGCTGATGCCCCACAGGCCGGAGCGTGAAAACTGCTCCAGTTCCTCATGCGGCAGGCGCCGTTCGCGGTCGCGCAGAGCGCTCTGCTGTTTGAAGGCCTGGGCCAACGCGTGGGCGGTTTGCAGGGCCTGGGTGTCGTCTTCGATGATCGAAGTGGCCGCCTGCGGATCAAGCGGCAAAGGTTGAAGGCTCATACGTGTGCTTCCAGTTGTCTGGTTCAGATCCAGGAGTGACGGGCGGGCAGGGTGCCGTTGAGATGCCAGGCGCCGACCGCGTGGACTTTCCAGCGCACCGGGTCATGGAGGGTGTGGACGCGGGCGTTGCGCCAGTGGCGGTCGAGGTTGAACTCCGCCAGCGTGGCGCGGCTGCCGGACAGCTCGAACAGCTTCTCGCTGGCGAGCAGGGCAATCTCGGTCGTCAGGACCTTGGCTTGCGCCACGACGATGGAACCGCGGGCCGCGGAGTGCTCGTCGATCGGTTTGGCTGCAATGTCGTCAAGCACGCGCCCTGCCTTGTACAGCAGCGCTTCTGCCGCATGCAGGTCCAGCTTCAATTTGCCGATGTCGGCGATGACATACGGATCGTCGCTGGCCCGTTCGACGTTTGCGTCAATCCACGGTCTGGAGCGCTCGCGAACGAAATGGATGCTCTCGTGGATGGCCTCTCGGGCGATCCCTGCGTCGATGGCTGCCTGGATCAGTTGGGACACCGCCCCCTGTATGTTCGGCGAAAGTGCAAGTTTCCAGTTATCGATGACCCATTCGCCGCTGACGCGTACGTTCTCCAGCAACACGCTGCCGCTGGCCGTGGTGCGCTGTCCGAAACCGGACCAGTCATCGATGATGTGCAGCCCCGGCGTACCCCGAGGCACGAAGACCAGCACTTGCCTGCCGTCATCGTTGATGGCCTTGACCGCGACCCAATGGGCGAACAGGGCGCCGGTCGAGTAGAACTTGCGGCCGTTGAGCCGGTAATGATCGCCCTCGGTGGTCAGGCGCGTTCTCACGTCGAGCGTATTCTTCGTGCCTCGTTCGGGGCCGCCATTGCCGATTCGCGCGCCATTGAGCACGCTGTCGAACAGGACTTTCTTTTGCGCCTCGCTGGCGCTGCCAGTCAGGGAATACAGAATGCCGAACTGATTCTGCGGGATCTGCCCCACCGCCGGGTCAGCGGCAGAAAGAATCGCAAATACCTTGGCGATCGTTTCGAACGAGACCTGGGCCCCGCCGAAAGCGCGAGGTATCGAAATGCCTCCCAGCCCGCTACGAGTGAATGCTTCGATTTCTGCCCACGGCAATTGGCGTTCGCGATCGCGATCGGCTGCCGTCTGGCGAACCTGCGCGGCAAGGTCCCGTGCGGCCGCGAGCGCCTCGGCGTCGTCGCGCAGGACTGTCGCAGGGTGCAGCGCAGGGGCTACGTCCAGGGGGTGCTGGACGGCAAGGGTGCTCAGCTCAGTCATGGTGGTGACCTTCGCGAGCGGAAGCACTGGGGTGGTTGTGCGTGACCATCTGAACCTCGAATCAACGTCGCCTGAGCGACAAGAAAGTTGATGATGGTCCGGTGGTCCGGTTGATATATCTTAAGCGTGTATAAAAACTAAATAAACTCACATTTGGGAATAAGCATAGAAGGGCTGCACAGGCAGGGACAGCCCGCCAGATGCCCCGCCCAGGTCAGGCAGGAACCAAACAGCATCAGCAAAACCATGTACTTGACGATATGCCGGCAGTGCATGACGAGTCCCCCGTTAACCCTTTTGCTGAGGCTAGCAGCGGCCGATGGATGAACGTGTGAGTAGCCGTAGGAAGGGCATGATGGGATTTGTGGGATCCTTCTTTGGCAGAGCGGATCTGCGGCGTGCGTCACGTCTTCAGTGCCAGAATGGGCGTCGCGGCGAAAGACGCATGGCCGCGACGGTGCATCGCCGGTCAGCCTGATTCAGCGTTCAATCCCTGCCTTGTCAGACATGCAGACCCTGATGGCGCGCGGCGGCGCCCAAAGGGAGTTGTTTCCCACGCGGTCGATGATGCAGTAAGTCACCTCCTGCTGATCGTCTTCACCGGCTTCCCGAATCAGCGCGCCCGGTACGTGAAGCGTGATGGCGGTGCCGACCTGATGTTCAGTCAGTGCGGGGAAGTCCATGCGTCGGTCTCCCCAGCGCAGCGTGATCTCATCGTAGACCGCCATATGCGGATAGCGCTCGATGACGATGTCGATGCCCTCTCTCAAGTGCCGAGAGGTCAGCCCTGTCTCTTGCAGGTTTCCAGGAAACACCACCGGGGCCAGCCCCTGATTTTCTTCTCCATCACTGCTGACCAGATGGCCGCCGGGCGTTTCCAGCTTGACCCAGATTTTTCGGCCGGGGGATTGCACAGGCTCGCTGCCTATTTTCGTGACGCGGTAGTAAGTCTTGACCTTACCGCTTTGTAGAAAGCTTTGCGGAACATGTAGGACAGTTGTATTGCCAATGTCGGACTCTGACAGAAGAGTCGACGCAACATAGCAATCACCCCAGAAAAGTTCGATCAGGTCTCCGCTTTCCATTTCCGGGTATGGGTCTATGTTCACTAGCAGGCGATTGGCCGCCAACGCCCCGATGCCTTGCCTGTTCGATTGCGGCAAATAAGGGGCGAAAAGCTGTAATGGTGTCTGAGTGACAGGAGTTTTGATCATCTGCTTACCCTCACTGAATAATCGACCATGCTCGGCGGGCAGTTGGCCGCGAGCGCTTTGGATGGATGTTGTTAGTACACGTCCGATGAGCATCGTTGGCAAACCATACAAATGGTTCCAATTTCGGGCTTGCTTAAGTCGAGATATAAAGGACGCTGTTGGATATTCAGCTAATTGTGTTGCCACACATCTGTCAATAAAGGCGCAGATGTAAAAAATCGTTATTGAAATAAATAGACAATTCCTACGGCGCAGTAGGGTGAAACGCTGGAAATGCGGGGCTTGCCCTACTTGATGTGATGACTAAACCGAGGGGTTATTGAATCAAACCCGAAAAGACACGGCGACGCGGGTTTAAAAGTCGGGCGATGAAGATTGCGAATGACTCCTCGCCCTTCAGTGAGCGGTTTATTGAAAGAGTCGATAAGAAGTCTAAAAAAGCCGGCGCGAGCCGGTTAAATACCCGAAGGTTTACACCGTTTCCAAATGTTGGAGGAAAAGAAAACGGCGCTTGAAAGCGCCGTAGTTAAAACACATGTTGTAGGACTAAGTCCGGCTTCGTTCGAGAAACTGTCTTGTACGTTCTTCCCTGGGATTCGCGAACAGATCTTTGGCGTTGCCTTGTTCCACAATCACTCCCTTGTCGATGAACACCACCCGATTGGCAACGTCCCTGGCGAACTTCATTTCGTGGGTCACGATGATCATTGTGCGCTGCTCTTCGGCCAGCGCTCGAATGGTGCTCAATACTTCACCGACGAGTTCGGGATCGAGGGCAGAGGTCGGTTCGTCGAACAGAATGACTTCAGGCTCCATAGCCAACGCCCGGGCAATCGCAACCCGCTGTTGCTGACCCCCGGACAGACGACGAGGGTAGGCGTCTTCCTTGCCTGCCAGGCCCACTTTCGCGAGCAGCTCACGCCCCAGCGCCACTGCCTGCTCACGGGGGAGCTTTTTAACGACGGTCGGGCCTTCGATGACGTTCTCGAGCGCCGTCCGGTGGGGAAACAGATTGAAGTTCTGGAATACGAAGCCCACGTGCTGGCGCAACTGGCGAATCAGCCCCGCTTGCTGGGCCAGTGGGCGGTTGCCGTCGATTTTGATGTCGCCTACGACCACAGTGCCGCTGGTGGGCTCCTCGAGGAAATTCAGACAGCGCAGAAAGGTGGTTTTCCCCGACCCGCTGGGGCCGATGATCGCGACGACCTCACCGGGCTCGACCTTCAAATCGATCCCCTTGAGGACCTGATTGCCTTTGAATTCCTTGGTCAGCTTTTCAACGGTAATCATGCCTCAAGACTCCACGTCATGGCGGTTGGCCCGAGCTTCCAGTCGGTTCTGGAAATGCGCGAGCACCGTGCAGAGCACCCAGTAGATCACCGCGACAGTGAAGTACATCGTGAAGACTTCCAGCGTGCGTGACGAGATCAGTTGTGCCTGTCGGAACACTTCCGGCACCTGAATGGTGGCGGCCATGGCGGTGTCCTTGACCAGTGAAATGAAGCTGTTGCCCAGTGGAGGCAACGCCGTCCGCGCCGCTTGGGGCAGGATTGCCCGACGCATGGTCTGGGCCCGCGTCATGCCAATGCTGGCCGCTGCCTCCCATTGGCCCTTGTCCACCGCGCCAATGGCGGCCCGCAGGATTTCACAAGCGTAAGCGGCCATGTTCAAGGATAGGCCGATCAGCGCTGCCGTGATGGCATCCAGCTCGATGCCCAGATCCGGCAGGCCGTAATAAATCATGAACAGCTGAACCAGCAGGGGCGTGCCGCGAAAGAACGAAACGTAAACCCGGGCGATGGCGCTGATCACCCAGACTTTCGACAGACGCATCAGTGCCAGGCCGAAGCCCAGCACCAACCCGAAAAACATCGAACCCAGGCTCAGGCCCACGGTGTAATACGCGCCCCTGAGCAGAAAAGGCGCGGAGTCCAGCGCGAGCTGAAGGCTCTCTGGAATCATTTGGTCACGTCAGCCTTGAAGTACTTCTCGGACAGCTTGGCGAGGATGCCGTCGGCACGCAGCTTGTCGATCGCCTTGTTGATCGCGCTCAGCAGTTCGGGGTCGCCTTTGCGCAGTGCAATACCTGCTTCCTGACGGGAGAAGGGTTCACCGGACAAAACCAGTTTGTCTTTGGTCTTGGCAATCAGCTCCAGCGCGGCCAGACGGTCGACCAGAATGGCGTCGATACGGCCTACACGCAGGTCCTGGTACTTGGTCGGGTCGTCGTCGTAGGTTTTGACGATGGCACCCGGCACATTGGCTTTGAGCCATTCCTCATAGTTGGTGCCCAGGCCCACACCGACTTTTGCGCCGGTCAGGTCATTGGCGGTCTTGAACTTGCCTGCGTCCTTGGATTGCACCAGCGCCTGAATGCCGGAAACGGTGTACGGCTCGGAGAAGTCATACTTCTTCTTGCGCTCGTCAGAGATGGTCACCTGATTGATCACTACGTCCAGACGCTTGGACTCCAGTGCCGCAAGAATGCCTGCCCATGGGGTTGCAGTAAGCGTGGCCTTGACGCCCAGTTCCTTGGCCAACGCTTCGGAAAACTCGACTTCGAAACCGGTGAGCTTGCCATCTTCCCCGACGAAGCTGAATGGTGGATACGTGCCTTCCAGGCCCACTTTGAGCGTGCCATTCTTCTTGATGGCATCCAGTTGCTCGCCAGCGACAGCGTGGCTCACCAGGCCGGTGCCGAGCACCAGGCTGAAGGCCGACAGCAGAAAGGTGCGGCGTATTGCAGACATATTCATGTAAGTCCCCTGTTTTAATTGGAATGTCAGGTGCGCCTCAGACCTGACGAAGCTACTGTGCCCTCACGGCTTTAGCCAGCTTTTTCAGTGGCCTGCCCAGTGTTGCCCAAGCGGCTGGCGGCGATCATAAAAGCAGAGGCACGCGTTTAAAAAGAATTAAAAAAATTGCCTTTAGTTAATTTTTGCATAACGTCGATACGAGGGAATGGCACGCGTCTCTTGGACAGTTGGGGATCACCGCTCTGAAAAAACCTTCGGGTAAGCAAACAATGCGGGGGCGCCGCCGGTGTGCAGGAAAATGATCGGCCCGTCCTCGAAGCGTTGGCGACCCATGCCGTCCAAAAGCCCGGCCATGGCCTTACCGGTGTAGACCGGGTCCAGCAGCAGCCCTTCCTGACTCGCGAACAGCTTCACTGCAGCCAGTGTTCCCGCGTTCGGTTCGCCATACCGCGGACCGTAATATTCGTCCCACAGACGCACAGTGAACGCCTTCGGCACCGGCTCTCCCAACAGTTGCGCGGTGCGCGCTGCCAATTCTTGAACTTTCGGGGCCTGAGCGTCTGCCGCGCGCGAAACGGTGACGCCAATCACGGGCAGTTGCGGCAACGCCTCCGCGAGCGCCAGCCCCATGCCACTGTGAGTCCCGGCACTTCCCGAGGCCAGCACAAGCGCCGCGAAGTCTCGACCCGTCTGGCGAATTTGCTCGGCCAGCTCGAAGCCAGCACGCACATAGCCCAATGCCCCCACTGGGCTGGACCCACCGATAGGAACGAGGTAGGGCTTCTTCCCGCTGGCGCTCAAACGGGCCGCCAGCGCGTTGAGCAGTTCGTCGGCGTTATCGAGGCTTTCGACCAATTCGACGCGCGCGTCGAACAGGTCCAGCAGGAGACGGTTGCCGTTTTCGAGGTAATTGCTGTCGTCTGTAGCGAGCGGGTTTTCGAGCAGCGCGACGCAACCCAAACCCAGTTTCGCGGCCAGTGCAGCGGTCTGCCGAACATGGTTGGACTGGATCGCGCCGGCGGTAATCAGCGTGTCCGCGCCCTGGGCCAGTGCATCGGCTGCCAGGTATTCGAGCTTGCGCAGTTTGTTGCCGCCCAGGGCCAAAGGCGTGAGGTCGTCGCGCTTCACATAAACATCGCGGCCCGCCCAGGCCGAAAGACGCTCGAGCTTTTCCAGTGGTGTAGGAGCGGTCAGCAGTTCCAGGCGGTCAAAACGGTCGAGCTGTTGTCTGATCATGTGCTTATTGATGCGTCGTCGAGTGAGTCGCTGGACTATAGGCAGACGCTTCACACAGGGCAACCGGCCTGTTCCTAAGGCCGCTCAAGCTATAGCCGCACGAAAATTGTTATTTTTTTGCCCGTTTTGTTTGCCGTAGAGTGATCCGATCTCGGCGATGTCCAGCCTGACGAGCCGTTGAACTGAGGAGAAATCTGCGTGAGCACTAGTCCTGAACTGTCTCCAGAAACCTGTGCCGAAGGCGTGACCGGCCACTGGCAGTTGCAGCGGATTGTCGGTGAGTTGCGAGCAGCGCGCGATGAGTGGCGCACCCGTAATGGTCGTGTCAGCGGGGAGAAGGGCGGCCGCGAGCTGCCTTCGCGTGAAGCGCTCCGGGACATTCTTGAAGCATTGTGTGGCGCGTTGTTCCCCATGCGCCTGGGTCCGGTGGACCTGCGTGAAGAAAGTGAGGACTTCTATGTCGGGCACACCCTGGACGTGGCGCTCAATTCTTTGTTGGGTCAGGCCCGCCTCGAGTTGCGCTATGTGGCGCGCCAGCGGGGTGAAGACGCCAGTTGCGCGGATGTTCATGCCGAACGGCTGATTCAGGACTTCGCCAGCGCACTGCCCGCTATCCGTCGCATGCTCGACACCGACGTGCTGGCGGCCTATCACGGCGACCCGGCCGCGCGCAGTGTCGATGAGGTGCTGCTGTGCTACCCCGGAATCCTGGCAGTGATCCATCACCGCCTGGCGCACCATCTCTATAACAACGGTCTGCCACTATTGGCCCGTATCAGTTCGGAGCTGGCGCATTCGGCCACCGGGATCGACATTCACCCCGGCGCGCAGATCGGACCCAGTTTCTTCATCGATCACGGGACAGGTGTGGTGATCGGCGAGACGGCGATCATCGGCGAACGGGTAAGGATTTACCAAGCGGTGACCCTCGGAGCGAAGCGCTTTCCCGCAGACGAAGACGGCCAGTTGCAGAAAGGACACGCGCGCCATCCGATTGTCGAGGACGACGTGGTGATTTATGCCGGAGCGACCATTCTGGGGCGCATCACCATCGGCAAAGGCTCGACCATCGGCGGCAACGTCTGGTTGACGCGCGGCGTACCGCCGGGCAGCAATGTGAACCAGGCCAATCTGCAACATGATGACGGCGCGCAAAAGTAACACCACCATTACCCCCATAGGAGCGCGCTTGCCCGCGATTGCGGTGTATCTACGACAAATCTGTTGCCTGACACAACGCTGTCGCGGGCAAGCGCGCTCCTACCGTCCAGCCTTCGGTGTGGGCCCGTTCGGCCTCCCCAATGGGTCCTCAGCTCCCTTGTGACGGCGCGCAAAAATAACCCCGCCATTGCACCCCGTAGGAGCGCGCTTGCCCGCGATTGCGGTGTATCTACGATAAATCTGTTGCCTGACACAACGCTGTCGCGGGCAAGCGCGCTCCTACCGTCCAGCCTTCGGTGCGGGCCCGTTCGGTATCCCCAATGGGTCCTCAGCTCCCTTGTGAACCAAGCCAATCTGCAACAGGGTGACGGCGCAAAAATAACCCCGCCG